>JAUIJQ010000605.1 GCA_030431165.1 Rhodothermia bacterium
CTTCATTCCGGTACCCGGCACGTTGCCGCGGCTTCGGTTTGGCAAACACTATCGCCTGCGCGGCCGCACGGTTGACCTTGCAGGCAATAGCCTTTCGCCGGATTGGGATACGATGACCTGCGCGTCAGAGTCCGAGTGTTACGCGCGCTACGAACCAGTCGCGACGCCGACGCTTGTCTTGCGCCGGCGGCTTACCGAAGGGGAATCAGTAGAGCGCCTGGTCATCCGCAGTAATTATGATCAGACGGCCGAGGAGTACGTAACCGACCCCGACACGCAGTCGGCGATATCCGGGTACGACCACAACTATACCACGTTCTGCGACCGGCACGTGGTGCCGCCAAAGACGACGCAGCTCATTGCGGAAACGCACGGCGCGTTTGAGACATACATCGGAAACAGCCAGTCGCCGCAGGCCATCCAGAACGGATTCAACGTCGCCCGCAAAGAGGAGGGCACGTTCTATGACGTGACGGTGTGGAATCCGCAGAGTGCACAGCTCGAGCCTGTTGCGGATATCCAGCTCATCACCCCGCCCGGCGTACCCGACGACGAACGCAAAGTCACCGACCTTTCGACGCTGCAGCGCGGCGCCTCGTTGGGGCCGGGTCAGTATATCGTGCATGCGGGCGAGACGGTGCGCGTCCCGTACATCCCAGACGTGATTGCGCGTGGGGCGGCCTTCCAGGGACTACCCGGTGCCGGCGATAATACCGTCAAGCAGACCTTCAACAATGTCTTCCCCGATGCCACGCCGTTCAGGCTGCGCATCGTGGAGGTCGGCGGACAAACACAACCAACCGTCGAGGTCATCCCCGCTCCTGAATTCCAGGCCGGCGGACCGCATGGCCCAAACGTACTGGTTGTGCGTCTGCCAAAAGCGATGATGGTCAAGGTCAAGCTGAGTTGCTACGTCGATCAGGATGACCTCGAAGCCATGGGCTTGTGGTGCTGGTTGACGGATGCCCAGAAGCAGCAGCTCCGCTTGCAGACCGCTGACGGAATGCATTGGATGATCACTCCCGATCGCGAGCTGACGTTTGTGCACGCGGTGCAGCAGCCGCTCGAGGTTGCGCACTTTACCGCGCTGACCGGTGCCAAGAAGCAGATCGGCGACACGCTGGCGTGGTTGTCGGGTACGCTGTACAGTAACGTGCCGTCTACCGATCAGGTCGACGTTTTTGCGCGTTGGCAGGAGCCGCGGGATGACCCGTCGCGCGACCTCCCCGAAGACGGGCGCGGCGGCAACGAGCCCATGTTGTCGTACATGGCGCGCGTGTTCGACATGAAGATGTACGACACGTATCCGAACAGCCTTGCGCTGCCGGTGCCGAACAACGTGTCGACAAAAGACGGACGTCATCGCGCGGCCGATTCGTTCCGGCACGACTTCGGCGACACGAAGTACCGCGAGGTTGAGTACTACGCTGAAGCGACGACGCGCTTCCGCGACTACTTCCCGCCGGAGATCTACAACGACCGCGAGCGGATTATTCGCAAACCCGAAGAGGATGGTCATTATCGCAGCGTCAAGATTCTGAACTCCGCACGGCCCGCGGCGCCGAAGGTGCTGTACGTGTTGCCGACGTTTGGCTGGGAATCAAAAGAGTTGCCCGAGGGCCCGGTCAGTCGGCGTTGTGGCGGCGGACTGCGCGTGTACCTCGACCGGCCATGGTATTCGTCGGGTGATGGCGAGCTACTTGGCGTCGTTGTGCGTCCGTCGCAGTACGGCGGATTCCAGTTCCAGAACGACTTCCGCGTCAACCCGAAGTCTGTCTCAGATTTCCAGCTCAGCAAGCGGGTGGACACGCCGCGCGAGGTATCCGACGAGTTGCTCAA
>JAUIJQ010000073.1 GCA_030431165.1 Rhodothermia bacterium
GGCCCTTCGATGACTGTGGCGACCGACATGTTGACGGCGTTCAGGATCGTGATGGTGTTCGCCATCTTGGTGCCGAAGTACAGGAATCGGCCATCCGCAGAAAACACGGGGTGCCACGGCCCACGGTTCACAGCCAACTCACCTTTCAGCGAGGGGCTCTCGGCATCCGAGATATCAAAGAAGGCCATCTTCGCATCCATGTGACCGCCCGCGACCATCGTGTTGCCGTCTGGCGAAATCGCGAACTGGACAAATGAGCGGTTCATCCCGCCGAGATCTGTCAGATTGGTCTCCTCGGTGGCGACGTCGATGGCCATGATCTTGTTCTCAGCCAGGCTCGCCGTGTAGACGGTCTTGCCGTCAGGTGAGAGCGTCAGCGCATGGGGCCTTGCAAAGAAGACATCCACCTCTTCCACACTCATGTTCCCGCGCCTGATGATCCCGACCCGCGACGGCGGATTTACCGCAGTCATGGAGCGCGCAACAAACAGCTCGTCGTTCTCCGGGTCGAGCACAAGCATACCGGGTGTCTCGAACTCAACCGACCCGACGATTTCGTTGTCGCGGTTCATCTTGAGCACGCGAGATTCCCCGATCAGCGAGACATACCAGAATTCGCCACTCGGCTCAACAGCGATGTGGTGCGGCTTCGCCGTGTCAGAAAATCCGAGTGCCTGCAGATCTACGGTGTCGACCACCTCGAGGCTACCGATATCTATAATCGAAACGGTTGCGCCCCCCTGGTTGGCGACGTACAGCAGGTCGGATGAACCTCCCCCAGCCATTTTGCCGGAGCCGGAACAGCCCGCAAACAGGCATGCGATTGCCAGGATGGCAAGACGGAATTGCGCGCTCATGTCAGTTGTTGATTCTCGGGTACGAAGAATATTGAAGTGGATTTATGCGGATGCCGGATGGGAAAACCATCCCGGCCGCCGATAGTCTAGCTGTCAACCTGTCGTTTCTTGACAACAAACAGGCCCTCGCTTCCGCTCGTGACCAGCACCACGCCGCTCTTGAAGAACGGATAGTTACTCCACGAACCGCCGAATCCCGGTGTGTCCTCGCCGTACGGCACCGTGTCGAAAAAGCCGACCGGTACCGGATTCGCCGCGTCTTTGATGTCAAAGATCCGCAGGCCGCTCTGGTAATTCGACTGGTACATGTAGTCGCCCCTGATGTAGAGGTTGTGGTCAGACGACTTGTTGGCAGACACGTACTCATTGACGAGCTGCGGATCGTCAAGGTCAGAGACATCCCAGATCATCGTGCGCGTGCCGTCTGTCTTGCCACTGATCTCGTCGAGCTCATCGTTCAGGAAGAAGAAACGGTGGTCGTCTGTGATCCATCCCTGGTGCGCGTAGCCCACGTTCGGGTAGCTCGCTGTTGAGAGGGGAATGGGGGCTGCCTTGTCGGAGACGTCTGCTATCGAAAGCGCAGTCTCATTTGAACCGAAGCAGACCTCTTTTCCGCGATGCGCCGTGTCGGGTCCGTTGTAGGTAATGCACATGGCATCATGCGAATAACCCGTTCCCGACCGCCCGGTACTCGGATCCGCGAAGCATCCGACAAACTCGGGATTGCGCGGGTCCTGGATGTTGATCATGTGCAGGCCGCCACCGCAGGTCTCGCCACCCGAGCTGTTGCCCACGGTGTACGCGTAGCCCGTATCCTCATTGATGACAATGTTGTGGGCGCTCGCGATGTTGTCGTAATGGACATCCTCGGTAAACGTTACCGGCTCATCGCCGACCTCGCGCAGGCGGGTCAGGTCGAGGACCTGCATGCCGTGTTGACCGGCACCGTCGGCAACGATGAACACGTGGTTGCGATACGTCTTCATGTCGCGCCATGTGCTGGCCGGGGTTCCATCCGTTCGGGGAAGGTTGCCTTTGTAAACCGGATTGTTCGGATCCGTGATGTCGACGAATGACGTGCCGTCGAGTCTGCCTACAATTGCGTACTCACGATCCGTTTCGGGGTCGGTCCAGCCCCAGACGTCGTTAACACGAACGCCTCGCCCACCACCGAGCTCGTGAACCGGGACGAACGACAGCAAGTCGACCTGCTCACAACCAAAGTCACTGGCCATCCCGTCGGTGCAGTCCACCTGGTCGCCGGATACGGCCATCAGATTGTCGACCTTGCCCATGATTGTGGCCGCTTCGACAAACGAATCACCGCGACGCTCAAAGACCCGGGCTGAACCCGAGTTGAAGTCATCGCCTGTCACACCGGCGACGAACACGTCGCGCGAAGCAGCAAGCGTTGCGGCAAAGCCGTCACGCGCATCCAGATTGTCCGGTGAAATAAGCGTCGGCACGAAGCCATCGCGACCGAGGCGGTAGGAGTAGGCAAGGCCACGCCGCTCGTTGGCAGTCGGCGCACCCACGATGACGTCGTTTGCAGCGACGGCCAGCGACGTACCGAAAAAGACGCGCGCATCGTCTTCACTGGTTTCAGGAGACAGTGTGTCGATAAGCGTCCATCCGGCATCGCCCACTTCGTATCCGGCGACGGCGCCGGTGCCTTCATTTGCTCTTGGTGCGCCAACGAGCAGGTGAGGGCCGTGCGTTGCGAGCGCTGAACCAAAAAAGCCGCCTTCGCCAACATCGGCACCGGCAAGCTTTGTCGACTGTGCCCAGCGTCCTTCGGCGTTACGCGCAAAGACGTAGACAGCGCCGTCTCCCGCATTCTGGCGCGGGGAGCCGACGAAGATGTTGTTGCCGTCGGTGTGTACAACCGAACCAAACCGGTCACCCGATTCGCTGTCGCTGCCCGTAAGCACGCCGACATCGTTCCACACATCGGCTTTTTCATCGTACCAGTACGCGTGTGCCGCGCCGGTGCGTTCATTGACGCCGGGAGCGCCTACGACAGCAAGTGCACCGCTGAGCGAGATGGACGCGCCGAACATCCCGCCTTCCTGCGCCATGCCGGGTGCGAGCACCGCAGTTTGCGACCAGCCCCCCATATCGTTCCGCTGAAAGACATGTACGACACCGGCGTTCTCGGCGCCCGCGGCGCCGACGATCAGCGTTTCACCGCTGGCGGCAACTGACGAGCCAAACCGGTCGCCGATCGTGCCGTTATCCGCCTGGATCTCAGCGTACTGGAACCATGAGCCGGCAGTCATGCCGCGCTGGAACGCGTGGACCACGCCAGGCTTTGTGTTGTTGTTGGCTTCGCCAACGAATATGCTCGACTCGCCGATCGCAACGGCGCGACCAAAGGCCGCCATCTGTGCCGATGTGCCCGGCATGGACTGGGCCGCTGCGGGCGCCGTCACCGACGCGACGAGGGCCGCCAAAGCAAGAAGTCTGAAACTGGTCGTCATATTTGAAATCACGCTATTCCTCCTCGGTGTGTCGCACGGCCAGATAGAATCGCACGCGGCGCCTGGTCGTCGCTCGGTCGCCCGGTCGTTTGCACGATTGCCGGGCATATAGTCTCGCAAGATCATGTTTCCACGTCAAGAAACCTGATAAGATTCGAAGTAGCCATACAAAACATCCCGCATTGTATGCCCAATGCGCTGCTAGCTGCCTTTTATTGCTTCAGTGATTGGCGTATAATCGTCGCCTCACTCCCTTGTGACCCAACCCTCCGGGCCCATCTCCCCGTCAATGTCACTCCGACGAATTGGCCTAGCGCTGGCCGTGCTGCTTGTCGTCGACGCAACGTCGGCCTTCGGGCAGTCAGCAACACTACGGGGATTGGTTCGTGACGCCGCTGACGGCCTCCCGCTCGTCGGCGTCAACGTGGCCCTTGATGACGGATCTGGCGGACTGTACGGCAACGCCTCGAATCTGGACGGCTTCTATACGGTCAGCAGGATCCCGGCCGGCAGGTACATCCTGACCGCGTCGTATCTCGGATACGCCACACACGTCGATACGCTTGCTTTCTCACCCGACGAGATCGTCACCTACAACATCGAGCTGAGTACCGACGACCAGGTCCTCGACGAAGTTGTCATCGAATCGGAGAAAGAAACTGCCGGCGCGGCCGCCGTTTCGGCAGGGCTCCAGACCATTCGTCCGCAGGACATCGAGAACGTTCCTACGCCCGATGTATCCGGTGACCTTGTTTCGTACATCCAGACGATCCCCGGCGTTGTGTCGTCGGGTGACCAGGGTGGGCAGCTTTTTATTCGCGGCGGTGAGCCTAGCCAGAACATGGTGCTCATCGACGGGATGCTCATCTATCAGCCTTTCCACCTGATCGGGTTCTACTCCGCCTTTCCTTCGGATATCCTGAACTCCAGTGACGTGTACGCCGGTGGGTTCGGAGCACGGTTTGGCGGACGTATCTCCTCGGTGATCGACATTGCGGCGCGCGCTGGCTCAAAGCGCCGGTTTGGCGGCGCCGTGTCACTGGCGCCGTTTGTGTCTGGTGTTCGACTCGAGGGGCCGCTGGCCCGCGATCGCGTTTCGATCCTCCTGTCTGGGCGAACGTCAGTAATCGAGCAGGGTGCTGCGCGCCTGGTTGACGAAGACTTGCCGTATGTGTTCAATGATCAGTTCGGCAAGCTCCACGTCGACATATCGCAGAACCATCAGGCGTCGATCACAGCCATCAGGTCGTACGACCGCGGCACTGTCGGCCAGGTTCTCGCAGACGACCCGAACGCACGCGTCGACCAGGTCGTTTGGCGTAACGAGGCGTACGGTGCCCGCTATGTGCTTCTTCCCGTGCAGTTTCCCGTGTACGCCGAGATCCTTCTTTCGCAGTCGCGGGTGTCCAACGAATTTGGTCCGTCGCTTTCGCCGACGCGGTTCTCGAAGTCGAGTCAGTTCGAGTTTGCGGCGAACGTGACCCACTACCTGGGTGACAACGATCTGAAATGGGGGACGTACCTGCGGTCATCCGAACTGGAAGCCGAGTTTGGCGGTTCGTTTCAGAATCTGGCGACCGATGTCGAGTTCGTGACGGAGGCGGGTGGCTATCTCGAGCCGGAGTTCAAGTTCGACGTTGGGACGGGTTTGGTGCTGCAACCGGGGATTCGGGTGCAGACATTTCCGAGTAAGAGCCGCACGTTCATTGAGCCGCGCTTCCGCGGCGTCTTCAACTACGGGCTGCACCGTCTGAGTGTGGCCGCCGGAATCTACCACCAGGAAATCATCGGCATCACCGACCGGCGCGACGCCGGTGACGTGTTTACGGCGTGGACTACAAGTCGCTTTATCGATGTTGCTGAAGCAGTTCATCTGCTTGCGGGATACCAGCTCAGCCTCCCGTTCGGTTTGGACTTCTCGCTCGAGGGGTACGTGAAGGAGCTGAGCAACCTTTCCACGTCGGAATGGACGGCCTACCCACGCTTCACAACGCGTCTTCAGCCCGCTGACGGCGACGTCAGGGGTGCCGACGTACGACTCGAGCTGACTGCCGGCCGCTTCTACGGGTTTGTGAATTACGGTTACGCCGAGGTTGAGTATCGCGCCCGGCAGGCTTCACTTCCGCTGTGGTATGGGACCGATGAGCTGGTCTTTGCACCGCCTCACGACCGACGCCATCAGGGCAACGCGCTTGCCAGCGTGCGGATCGAGAAGTTCAAACTTTCGGTCAGATGGCAGTATGGATCCGGGCTGCCGTTCTCGGAGGCACTCGGATTTGACGAATACGTGTTTATCGATGGGCCAACTGATGTAACGGCAGAGTCGGGTGACACGCGCGTCCTCTATGGTCTTCCGTACCAGGGTCGGCTACCTGACTATCATCGACTCGACGTATCACTTGAGCGGCCGATTGAGTTTGGTCCGCACGTGTCGGCAACGATTCAGGCGGCGGTAACCAATGCGTACGACCGTAACAATGTGTTCTACGTAGACCTGTTCACGCTTCGCCGCGTGGATCAGCTTCCGTTTATTCCGTCGGCGGGAATCAAGATCGAGTTCAAGTGATTGGAGCACGCTACATAGCGACCTCGGCGTTTGTGCTCGCCGCGGCACTGGGGATTCTCGGATGCGACGACACGGTCACCGCGATTCTGGAGAGCAACAGAAAGATCTCCATGTACGCGACGCTGGACATGAACGCCGACACCCAGTTTGTCCGCGTAGTGCCCATTCGCGGCACAATCAACGAGCAGGTCGATCCGATGCAGTTCGCGCTGCGCTCGATCGATCTCGATAATGGATCGGAAGTCGAGTGGGAGGACTCGCTGATCACGTTCTCGGATGGTTCAGAGGGCCTTGTCTTCTTCGCGCCGCTTCGTGTATTCCCGGGACACACGTATCGAATTGAAGCCTCGGGCGGCAACTCTGAATTGGTTACGTCTGCCGAGACAACGATCCCGCAGATTCCTACGGTAGCGGTTGGGCCTGATTCCGCCGAACGTTTTGTGACACCCAGTGGGTTCTTCGTGATCTCAAGACAGGACGTCGTCTGGAACGGACTGGAGCGCGAGCCGCTGGAAATCGAACTCTGGTATCGCTTCCTTCGTACGCCGCGATCGGGCTTCGACGACATCAGGTTTCCATTCCCGCCCGATGGTGAACTGCTTGGTGACCAGCTCTCGTTCAACCTGGATCTTGCCGCGCAGCGCTTTATCGTCGCCGACTCCATCGACACGCGCCGAACCGCCTTCATTGGCCTCGGCATGCGTATCACAATTCTGAATACAGCTTTTGTCCCGCCAGGCGGCGTGTTCGACAGAGAGCTGTTGGTTCAGCCCGGGACGTTCTCAAACGTAGAGAACGGTTTCGGATTCATCGGCACCGTAGGTCGCTTCTCGACCGAGTGGGTGCTCCAGGAAGACACCATCAGGCTGCTCGACTACCTGTACGTCGGCGATGCCTTTGGAAAGGTGGATGCCCAACAGGTACAGGAAGCTGCGACGGCTACAGTTCGCCTTACGCCGGCCCCCAACTGACGGCGAGCGTTGATCAGGGGATGATAAACGACAGCTCCGACGTGAAGTCGGATGCTACCCCCGCTGCGTCGTAGGCCTGAACAGCCCAGTAGTACGTGCCCGAGGGCAGCCCACCGATCGTCCAGCTCAGATTGTGGTCAGCGTTACCGCGCCCAGGCGTTAGTCTTTGCGCACTCGTCGGATGAGCGTGTGAGGGCATAACCTCGTTGCCGCCTGGCGTTGTCCCGATCCGGACGTTGTACGTAATGCCGTTTGTCGGCGTCAGGTCGTCACTTGACGCTGCCCACGAAAGATCCACCTGTCCCGCACCCGGCACAGCCAACGGCGCAAGGGGGACTGAGGGTGCCGTATTTGTGTTCGGAATTTCGTTACGATACTGGCGTGCGAACAGTCCGGCAGCGCCGACGACGCCGGAGTTGACAAAGTCTGCGTCGCCGTCGAAGTCGTAGTCACCGATTGCGACGTCACCAAACAGGCCTCCCCCGAATCGTTGGGCGCGCGAGAAGGCGCCACTTTCGTTCTCAAGCAGCAATCCGAACAGCTCTCCGCTGACGCGCTCAGCACCGGATACAAGCGCATCGAGGTCGCCGTCTGAGTCAAAGTCGACCCACGCCGCGGTCCCGTGGAATGCGGCATCCATGAGGGCAACCTGCGAGTAAGACCCGGCATCGTTCTGGAATACACGCGCAATGCCCCGCGCGACGAAGGGATCAAGCTGTCCGCCCCCGACGAGCACATCAAGGTCTCCATCGCCGTCGTAGTCCCCCCAGTCAGCAGCGGCAAACAAGGCGCCCTGGATGCCCACCGACGCATCTACAAACGAACCACCCGCGTTGCGGTACACGCGGACGAAGTTCTGCTGATTGTTTCCGACGCCCGACACGAGCAGGTCAAGGTCGCCGTCATTGTCGTCGTCTCCCCAGACGACACGGCCAAATGCAGCACCACTCAGGCCAGTGTCAGTCACCTGAAGCAAACCTGATCCGTCGTTCACCGCGATCCACAGTCGGGCCATGCCGCCGTCGTCGTACCCCGACATAGCCAGGTCGAGATCGCCGTCGTTGTCTGAGTCACCCCACGCAAGGCTTGCACCCGACAACCCCTGGAGCTGCTGAGCGACCGACATGCTCGTCGTTCCATTGCCGGCGTTGACGTAGATGTCTGTGCGCAGCTCACCATCAGGCGTGATTCCCGTGACAGCTATGTCAAGGAATCCGTCGCCATTTACGTCGCCAAACGTGTTTGCGCCATCCCACAGGAGCGAGTCGTCACGCTGTGCGACACTGCTGAAGAACGGAGTCAGCGTGGTGATATACGTGACCGAGGGCGGACCACCGGGTGTGTTCGGATCGCCGAGCACAACGGTCTCGCCGTCGTTGCGATAAAACTGCTGGAAGGCGCGCGGACTGTTTCGTGAATCCCGGTTACCGATCACGATGAGATCCATCCTCTCGTCGCGATTAATGTCGCCCCACTCCAAGTCGCCGAACTGCAACGGCTCAATGGTCGATCCCATCAGACAGAAAGACGGGAACGCCTGGTCCTCGCAGACAAGCGGGTCAACCTGGGCAGCGGCGGGTAACGAAACAACAGCGGCCAGGAGCGCGGAGGTGATACCCCTTCTAAGCATGGCTACGGAAATCATCAGCGAACAACCACCGCGCTGCGGACCGCCGAGTCAGGTCCGGCGGAAAGATGAATGAAGTAGATACCAGACGACACGGCATAACCGTTCGAACCGCGACCATCCCACGACCACGATCCACTGTGGTTCGAGTCGTCGATGGTGTCAGTTACAACAAGGCCTCCAAGCGCGTCATAAACCGTCACGGTTGCCGCGCCCGTCCCACCACGCAACGAATAGCGCAGGCTGACCACGCCCGATGTCGGATTCGGATACGCCGGGCCCAGGTCGAAGCTGTTGCTGATCTCCCCTGGTTCCCGGTCGGTTGGTGAACCTTTGCCGGTTACATTGAGCTGTGCCTCGGCCGCAAACGCTGAACTCGCAAACGACCCGTCGATTGCCTGCACCGACCAGGAATACGAACCGTTCGGCAGGTCCAGCACCATGCTCAGCGACTCGCCTGCATTTCCTCGTCCAGAGTAGAGCCGTCGCGAACCTCCAGCAACCGTAGAGGCGCTGACGACGTCGCCGGCACCGGCCGACGTGCCAACGCGCACGTTGTACGTCAGGGCGCCAGATCCTGACTGTTCATCGAGCGATGCGTCCCACCTCAGAATCGTTTTGCCATCCGAAACACTGGAAGAGAGGCCGGTCGGAGCAGCGGGGGCGGTGTTCGGGATGCGAATATCGTTTCGGTACAGGCCCAAGATCGTTGATCCCTCCCGGTCAAGACCGGATACGAGCACGTCAGGGTCCAGGTCTCCGTCATAATCCGCGAAGTCACCACTCGCAAAGGAAACGCCGGTCAGGTACGTTCGCTCGACGAACTCCGTGCCACCCTGATTCCTGTACAGTCTGACGGCACGTCCGTCGGTAGCCGTTTCACTTCCAGCCGTCAGGATGTCCAGCAGTCCGTCAGCGTCGTAGTCTCCCCAACGCGCATCTCCATAGAAGCTGGGCCGCAGGGATTGGGCGAGCGTAAACGTCCCGCTGTTGTTGCGATAGACCTCAACGAGGCCGTCGAAAATCACCGGGCTGAGTCGACCCCCTGACAGCACAAGGTCGGCGTCCCCATCATTATCAAAATCACCCCAGTCGGCCGAAGAAAACGCCGGCGTCGACAGGCCGGCATCAGCCGGGGCAAACGAGCCGTCGGTATTCACGAACACATCGGTTACAAACGTGCCGTTGTCCTGTGCACCGGTCAGGACTACGTCAACGTCACCGTCTGCGTCGAAGTCGTTCCACGCAATGTCCCCGTACGCCACATCCGGAAGTCCACTCGGCGTT
>JAUIJQ010000606.1 GCA_030431165.1 Rhodothermia bacterium
CGCCGCGGCGTTCACCAACCTGACGCAGGATCACCTCGACTACCACGGCGACATGACGTCGTACCGCAACGCAAAGAAGTTGCTCTTCGACGGACTCAACGAGTCGGCGGTTGCCGTCTACAACGCAGACGACCCGGCGGGTGAGTTGGTTGTCGCTGATACGCGGGCCAGGCGACTTTCCTACGGCACAGATCCGGATGCAGACATCACGTTTGCTGTAAAAGAAAATCGACTCGACGGGCTCGTGCTGGCAATCGACGGACGCGAACGACGATTTGCGTTGTCGGGGCGCTTTAACGCCTACAACCTCGTCGCCGCATACGCCGCGGCGCTGGCGCTCGGGGCCGATGCCGAAGAAGCCCTCGAAGCGTTGGCAAACGCAAAGGCTGCCGCAGGCCGATTGGAGTTTGTACAGCTTCCCGGCGGACCGGCCGCGGTTGTTGATTACGCGCACACGCCAGACGCGCTGCAGAACGTCCTTGAGGCGGTCGCTGACGTGGCGCCCGAAAGAAAGCGGTGGTGTGTTTTTGGCTGTGGCGGTGACCGTGACCGAACGAAGCGGCCGCTTATGGCCGCTATCGCTGAGCGCTACGCCGATCATGTTGTCGTGACCGACGACAACCCGCGCAGCGAAACCTCTGAAGCAATTTTCTCGGATATCGCGGGTGGTTTCGCGATGCCTGGTAGCGCGCTCTGGATTGCTGACCGCGAAGGCGCAATCGAGGAAGCCCTTCGGCGGGCTGATGCCGATGACGTTGTGGTTGTTGCGGGAAAGGGACACGAGACCTACCAGATAAAAGGCGACACCCGTATCGACTTTGATGACCGCGCAAAGCTTCGCGAAGTATGGGCGCGACTATGTAGATCCGCAGATTCGGCAAGGCAGTGATGACCCGGGATCGAAACACAAGTTTACTCCGCCGCCAACCTGCTACGACAGGTTGCCGCAAGGCAGGAGCCCAGCCCTGGTGCTCCCACCAAGCAGCCCCCACCCACCGTGGGCTGCTAGCACCAGGGCTCCCCCCTTTGTTCGGTCTGCTGCGCGCGGCCGAACGAGACGAGACCACCACCGAAGAGCCAAACGAAGGCTGACGCGATGCTGTACTTCCTGATCGATTACCTGGAGCGGCTGTACCAGCCACCGGGCTTCCAGGCCATCCGGTTCTCGAGTGTTCGCGTCGCGTTGGCGTCGATCACGGCGTTGTTCATCGCATTCTTCGTTGGGCGGCGCGTAATTGCCTGGCTGTCCCGGCAGCAACTGGGTGAGCAGGTCCGCGAGGGCATTCACGCCGGCACGGTTGATCACTCGCACAAGGCCGGCACGCCGACAATGGGTGGGCTGATCATTCTGATGTCGGTGCTCGGTGCAACGCTGTTATGGGGCGACCTGCGCGAGGTGTACGTCTGGACCATAATCCTTGCCACTGCCTGGATGGGAGCGTTTGGTTTTGCGGATGACTACATAAAGACCGTCAAGCGCGACAAGAGTGGACTACCCGCACGCATCAAGCTGATCGGACAGATCAGCCTCGGTGTGCTCGTCGGGAGCATCCTGTATTTCCATCCGCAGTTTGCAGAGGTAAACACGGTAACCACGCTCCCATTCTTAAAAGACTGGGAGCTGGACTACAACTTCCCGGCTCGCCTGTTTGGTGGCGCGTTGTCGGGCGTCGACCTCGGATGGCTCATCTACATCCCGGTCTGCGTGTTCATTATCACCGCCCTCTCAAACGCGGTGAACCTTACTGACGGACTGGACGGGCTCGCAACCGGCGTGACTGCGATCGTCGCGGTAGGCCTGGTGATTCTGTGCTACGTCGCGGGCAACG
>JAUIJQ010000074.1 GCA_030431165.1 Rhodothermia bacterium
AACAGCCCTTCAGGGCCGGGCGGCAATTGCCACACGAAAGGGCGCGTGGGCGTCCGCTGAATCCATGTACCGCGAAGCCGTGGACATCACCTCGGCCGCCCTGCGACCCGGTCATCATCTCATCGCAACCGCGCAAAAAGACCTCGGTCGATTCTTGCTGCGAACGGGACGACCGGACGACGCCGTCCCCCTGTTGGAGCAGGCTGCTGACAGCTACGCCGCGCAGTATGACGAAACCAACGGGACGCTCCTCAACACGCAGAGCATGCTGGGACAAGCCCTTCGGGAAACCGGCAACGCACGTTTCTCCGCACGAGCGGATTCACTGCTGCAACACGCCGCAACGATGCTGGAACGTGTGTACGGCCCCAATCACCGATTTACGCGTCAGGCTCAGGAACGCCTGCGACCGCACTAGGCCGGGACCGGCGGATCAACCTCGAACCACCACGACGGCACACGCGCCGGATCTTCTCCCCTGTGCCGATACTCGTTCGTCTGCGGATCGTATTCGTATTCGGATGACCAGGCCTCCAGGTTTTCGACCAGGCCTTGCAGCCCTTCGATGACAAGGTGCAATTCTTCGTCGGTCATTGTCGGATGTAGGGACAATCGCACCCACCCCGGTTTCATGGACAGGTCACCCGCATCTATCCTGTCGGTTATCGACTTCGAGCGCGTCGGATCTACATGCAGCAGGTAGTGACCATACGTTCCGGCGCACGAACAACCGCCACGGACCTGAATTCCGTAGCGATCATTGAGCAGCTTGACGATCAGGTTGTAGTGGACGTCTTCGATGTAGAACGAAATACATCCGATTCGATCTTCGTGGCTGTCGGCCAGAATCACGAGTCCCGGCACGCTGCGCAATCCCGCGAACGCCGTATTCAGTAGTTCCCGCTCGCGCGCGTGCATGTGTTCGACACCCATCGCCTCTTTCACACGAATGGCCAAAGCGGCTCTGATCGTCTGAAGGAATCCGGGCGTCCCACCGTCTTCGCGGGCTTCGATATCCGCAAGAAAACTGTGCCCACCCCAGGGGTTTGTCCAGTTAACGGTGCCACCACCGGGGTGATCGGGAACAGCGTTCCCGTAGAGTGCCGAATCGAAAACGAGAATGCCGGCTGAACCCGGCCCACCAAGGAATTTGTGCGGCGAAAAGAATATCGCATCCAGCTTTTCGGCCGGATCATCCGGGTGCATGTCGATATCGTCGTACGGAGCGTTGGCGGCAAAGTCGACAAAACACAATCCGCCGAACTCGTGCATGATCCGTGCGATGTCGCGGTACGGCGTCCTGATGCCGGTCACGTTCGAACACGCCGTGACAGCTCCAATTTTGGGACGACCGGGATACGACGCCACGGCCGCCCGAAACGCCGCGATGTCTACCAAGCCCTCGTCGTTAGGCGGAATACAGACGACCTCGGCAAGTGTCTCCTCCCAAGTCGTCTGGTTGGAGTGGTGCTCCATGTGGGTGACAAAAACTACCGGACGAATCTCATCCGGCAGCGTCACATATTCCCGCAATCTGAATGGCAGTGCCAATCCGAGTAGTCGCTGAAGTTTGCAGACGGCACCCGTCATTCCGGTCCCGGTAGCCAACAACACGTCGTCGGGTCCGGCATTTACGTGGCGTTTGATGTAATCGCGGGCGTCGTGATACGCCTGCGTCATCGTCGTCCCGGTGACCGATGATTCAGAATGGGTATTGCCAACCATGGGGCCGAAGACTTGCGCGATGCGCTCCTCGACAGTGGTGTGGAGTCGTCCACTGGCAATCCAATCGGCGTATACAATTCGTTTTACGCCGTACGGCGTCTCAAACGTGGCGTCGTGGCCAATCGTTTGAAAACGAAAACTTTCGAAGTGTGACTCTGTCGACATAATGATTCAGCGCGCGCTCCCTTCCAGTTCAGTCGTTTCCAGCGTCATCCGGATCACCCGTGACACCTCGGCAACTTCGGGCTCGAGCAGCATCGTCTGATGCATACCCTCGACAACGTGTACCCGCACATCCTGAACGTAGCGTTCCCAGTGCGAAACATGCCAGTCTTTTCCCGGATTGGATGCCGTTTCGGTACTCCGAATGAGTGTCAGTACGCCGTCGTAGGCGCGCTGCTCATAGCGCAGCCAGGCGCGAGACAATCCGTCAACAACCGCAGCTACACGAGGATCATCAAGCACGCCGAGTTCTTCGGGTACAGGGTCTTCGCCGGCCCCCCCTCCTGCTTGCGCACCGTTCAGTTCGCCATGGTCTTCGGTCGCACCCGACTCAGCCGAATCTGACTGCCATCCGGAGACAACCCGTCCAACCACGTTTCGCGCAACCTGATCCTTGATCATGCCGACAACCCCCAACTCACTACGTACTCGACGGATCCGATCCAGGAAGTAGCCCATGTCTTTCTCACGAGGCGGGTCCGGGTCGTCGTCACCTGTGTACCGGGCACGGATCCGTGGCGGTAACCCACGGGGTCTGCCCGAATCAAGGTTCACAACAGCGGCAACGCTCCCGCCGGCCTCCTCGATTCGCGCGGCCATCTCAAGAATCAACGGCCCGGAGAGGCAGCGCCCGACGAGGGCAACCGGTTGATCGGGCCAACGATTCAATATGACACCTACGTGGTGATCAGCCAGCCCTTCAATCGAATCGAGAATCTCACCCTCGCCGTCCAGCCCGGGCGCCTGCAATCCATAGACGGGATTGTCTGATCCGATCGTGGCTGCGATCCCCCGGTAGAAGATCGCGTCACCGCTCCAGGAGTGCACGCACACAACGGGCGTGCCGTCACCCTCACGCTGCATCGCAACAAGTGTCGACACTTCGTCAGGGTGTTCTCCGGATATGACCGACGCGATGTGTTCGATCGTCGGCGAATCAAAAAGTGCAGCTACCGGGACCCGCTTTTTGAACTCCTCCTCGAGTTCCTTGATGAGCCGCAGGGCAAGGACGGATTGTCCGCCAAGATCAAAGAAGCCCTCACGTACACCAATGCGCTCAACGCCGAGAAGCTTCCGCCAGATCGATGCCACTCGCCGTTCCGTTTCACTACGAGGCGCTTCGTAATCCGACGCGTCATGAACCCGTGAGGCTGGCTCGGTCGCTTGCCGATCGTCGCTGTAACACGCGGGGGCATCGTCAGGGGAGAAATCGATACCGGGGCTCAGACCATTTGCCAGCTCGTCAATCGGGGTGTCCTCTCCCAGGACCACATTTCTGAGCAGTGTGACAACAGCCGACGCCAGTGTACCGGCAATCGGCTCGGCAACGCGATCGGGATCATAGACCAGGTGTATGTCTGTGCTGTCACCCGGTCCGACAACAAGCGTGAGCGCGTAGCTTGACGTTATGCCCCCGGCAAATCCGCTGATGCGGATGCCGGCTGCAGAGGCATCGACGCCACTCGCGATGTCGGGGAAGTTCTCTACGACAACGAGTGAGTCAAAGAGCCGCCGGTGTGGCGACACATTCGCTGCTTCCTGGATTTGATCGGGAGGCACGTACGCAAAACGACGAGCCGCTGTCTGCTCGGTCTGCAGCCGACGTGCCAGACCGGGGAACCGCTCCTGTGGATCGATACCGACCCTGACCGGCACGGTGTTGATAAACAGACCAACCATCGCCTCGACACCGGGCAGGTCAATGTCGCGGCCGGATACCGTGGCCCCGAACACAACCGACAACGGCATTGCGCGGTTGATCAGCCCGCGCACCCTGGCCGCTTCTCTCTGAACCGCAAATAGAACGACGGCCCACGCCGTCTGATAAAGTGTCGCGACCGTGATCCGGTGATCACTACAATACTGCCGCAGCTTCCGGGTCTCGTCTTGATCAAGCTGCACCTTTACTCGATTAAACTCGCGCTCCCCTGTCGCTTGACCGCCGTTTCTCACCAACGGCAGCGGCGGCGCATCAGCGACCCCTTCCAGGTGCGTTCGCCAGAAGTGCGTCTGCTTCGCCGGATCCTGTTCCGAAAGCCACCGGATGTAGTCCCGGTACCCGCGCGGCGCTGCGCGAGGTAGCTCAGCTCGCTTTTCGAGTGCTTCGTACGCCTGGACCACCGCGCTCATGATGAGTGTCCCCGACCACCCGTCCAGCAGAGCATGGTGACAGCTCCACACGATACGCCCGACCTTGGGAGCAATCCGAAAAAAGGCGACGCGAAATGTGGGTGCTTTGTCCAGCTCGAGACCCGACGCGCGGTCTTCGTCGAGATACGTTCTGACGGCCTGGTCCTGCTCAGCGCTATCGAGTTCGGATAGGTCCGCGGCATGCCAGGGAAGCTCAAGCTTCCTCCGGACAATCTGTAACGGATCAGCCAGGTCTCGCCAGTGAAGCGACGTTCGCAACACGCCATGCGTGTCAAGTACGTGTTGCCATGCGCGGCGAAGGCGATCCTCATTCAGTTCACCTACAACGGTGCACTGAAGCTGCAGAAAGCCACTGTCGAACCCCGGCATGAGGCTGTCAACCAGCACGGTCTGCTGCATCGGCGACAGCGGGTAGATCGCTTCTATGTTCTTCTTCTCGGTATCCACGCGACGTGTTTCCCCAAACGCGTTCACAATGACCCAAGCAGTTGATCCAGGTCGTCCTGACACAGATCGATATCCGGAAAATCGGATGGCGTGTAGCCACCGGCACCGTCCGTCTGGCAGTGCTCAATCAGGGCCTCAAGGTCGGCCCGCATCGCATGTGCGAGTTGCTCAACCGTTGAATCAGCAAACATGGCCGTACTGTACTGCCACCTGACCACCAGCCGACCCTCATCGACAAAAGCGTTTATCTCAAGCTGGTGACGGCGATGGTTCAACGGAGAGCGCGACGTGAGGAATCCGCCCACGGGCACAAACGCGTCGCCTCCTTCGGAATCGGGCGATGCCAGTCGGCCCGCGTAGTTGAATATTATTGGCGGATCGGGAACGGATTGCATGGCGCTTCGCGTCGCGTCGTCAGGCGCAAGGTAGCGTCCAATTCCGAAGGGAAGCCCTTTCTCGGGGACAGCGCGAAGCTGTTCTTTTACAGACTTCAGCAACCCACCGGGATCACTCGCTGTCGCGTTCGGATGGGCCTTGATCGTAACGGGGAAATAGGAAGTAAACCAGCCGACGGTCTCAGACACGTCGAGGTCGTAACCGGTCGTTTCGCGCCCATGGCGTTCCAGGCCAACAAGAACACGATCATTGCCAACCCATCTCCCGATGGTCGTCGCCAGGGCGGCCAGCAGCACTTCATCGATCTGTGTGCCATAGACACCCGGCACTTTCGTCAACAATGCTGTTGTGGTGTCGTCGGGCAACACGACCTCAACGAATGCCGCCGTTGCCTCCGTAAAGCGCTGCCCTGTGTGATCAACGGGAAGCAGGGCATCCCCATCGTCGCCCGAGCCATCGCGCTCACTGTCGCCAATCCAGTACGCTAGCTGGTTCCGCAGTTCCGGCGCCGCCGCCCGCGACACGAGATGCCTGGACCAGGCGACAAACGCGGCTGATGGAGCCGTCAGGACAATCGGTTCATCACGACCAGCCTGCGCGTAGGCGCTCGAGAGATCCGCGACAATCTTCTGCCACGACAATACATCGACCACCAGGTGATGCGCTGCGATGTGCACCTGCGTTACCTCATCGGGTCCGTTGTCGAACATCGTCACGCGAACAACCGGACCGTGCTCGATATCGAGAGAGGCCTCAGCGGTTGACACGCGGGCCGAAATTACGGCATCGCGATCGGCATCCGGCGTGCTCGTCAGGTCCACCTGTTCCACCGATATCCGTTCATCAGCGATCCTGCATGTGAAACGGTCGTCAACTGTAACAAACCGAGCACGCAACATCGCGTGCGCCTGCGCGACGGCATCCACGGCTTTCTGCATCCGGTCGAATCGAACCGCGCTGCGCGACCGAAGCATCAGCGACTGATTCCAATGGTTCGGCGCAGCAAGTTGTTGTTCGAAGAACCAGTGCTGGATCGGAGTCAGCGGGAATACACCGCCTGTGTCTTCATCAACCGGTGCCGACGGCGATGCTTCGGCGGACTGTGACGCGTCTTCGACGACGCGCGCCAGCGAGGCAACGGTCTGATGATCAAAGAGCAAATCAGGAGTGATTGAAAGGCCTGCCTCCCGGGCGAGCGCAACGATCCGGATACTCAAGATGGAGTCGCCGCCGATCTCAAAGAAGTTGTCGTGTACACCAATCTCACCAACGCCAAGGACACTCGACCAGATATCAACGAGCGTCTTCTCGACTTCTGTCTGCGGAGCAACGAGCCCCGACTCATCTGCCGCGACTGTTGCACTCGCATCGGGTAGTTCATCAACCGCGACCTTGCCATTTGGCAGGCGCGGCATCGCCTTCAGAAACACAAAGCTGGACGGGATCATGTACTCGGGCAGCGACCGCCTGACGTGTTCGCGCAATTCGCTCGATTGCGGATGCTGATCCGGCGCGGCAACTACGTACGCCACCAACGCCGTTGACGACGCGCCTGACTTTTCCCGCAGATGGTCAGCCAGGGCATCCGAGAGGCGTTGTCTCGACGCCTGCGACAGCCGCGCTATGCGATCCCGATAGTCAGACATCTGTCGGTCCTACTTGTACGCCCCGATGACAACCATCGAGTCAGCCCACAGGTCGTCTTTGCTGTCAGCGGGTGGATTCACCGCAACCTTCGACAACTTGAAAGAACGAAACCTGTCAAAGATCAACCGCTGATGTTGCCTGCTCAGCGAGTTGGCCTCGTTGGTCAGGTAGGTAAACACGCCGCCGTCGCGCAAGTGAGCAGCGGCCGTGTCAAAGAAGTGCTCCGCGAACGTCACACTTGTCGAAACGTAGTCGACGAACTCCTCTTCGTTCAGCGGATACGTATGAAAGAAGATTGCGTCATACTGCTCGAACTGCCCAACGGTGTCTTGCCAGCGACCGTGTATCAGCCGGATATCGGAGTCGGCGTGTGACCGGCGCCACTGCGCAAAATCAGCTACGATCGCGTCGTTGCACTCGACGACGGTGTGTGATCGCGGCGAGCCGTCCTGGATGAACTCGGAGGCCACACCGCGCCCAAATCCGATCTCGAGCACGTCGCCTTGCTGCTCTGTTGCGACGTCGGCCATGGCGCGCATGATCGGTACCTGCCAGTCCTCCATGATTTCTTGCTGATCGAGGATCGCCTGCGTCCGATCAGTCAGTTGGGGTTCGGATGAACCGGACACAAATCCGCGTGCGAGCGCGTCAAGGTCTTCGAGATCCCACACGAACTCGGCGAGGGCCCGCTTCAACAGCCAGTTACGCTGCGCATCCCGTGGCGGGCGAATAAACCCGTCATTCTTGATCTCGACCGTAACGTCGAAGTCTTTGTGTCTGCGGAGGCGTCGCGTCATCCGATCTGTTGGTCTATTTCCAGCGCTTGTAGCAATGATTCTGCCTCGTGAGCAGGCAGCCCGGCAAGCGCATCCGCCATTGCGCTGATCAATTCGTTCTCATCATCTGCATCCGTATCCCGCTGGCCGGCCGGCCTTGCAACTACAGCGACTTCGGCCACGGCGGGGTGCATGGCGATCACGTTTTCGACCTCGCCGGGTTCGATCCGGTAGCCGCGGACCTTGACCTGGTCATCCATCCGGCCCAGAAACTCGATGGTTCCATCCGAAAGGAAACGTGCCCGGTCCCCCGTGCGATAAATCCTGCCGCCGATCGCCTCAGCAAATGGCGGATCGACAAATCGAGCTGCTGTGAGCTCAGGGTTGTCGAGGTATCCAAGGGCAACGCCGGCGCCGCCGACACAGAGCTCACCGGGAATCCCAATCGGCAGTGGCCGAAGATGGCGATCAACGATGTAGATGTTCGCGCCTGGAACCGGTCGCCCGATTGGTACGCTCGCCGTTCCCGTGCGCGCCGTGACATCCTGCACCGTGCACCACACTGTCGCCTCGGTCGGACCGTATTCGTTGTACAGCCTGGCTCCCGGCAACGTGTCGTGATGACGGGCTGCGAGCGACGGCGGACATGCTTCTCCAGCAACCATGACGGCCTGCAGCGACTGCAGGTCGTCGGGGTCGGCGTGACTCAGGAGAATACCATACAGCGACGGAATGCACAGCGTGTGCGTTACGTCGTTTTCCCGGATCAATGCGGCCAACGATTCGATGTCCTGCTCTTGCCTCGGACGAGGCATCACAATTGCACCACCTGTCGTCAGCGGCCAGAAGAGGCCGGCGACCGAACTGTCAAACGAAACAGACGACAGCAGCAGGAAGCGCTCGGGTGTGCCGCGATACACGACACGTCGGGCAAGCGTCGAGTTGACGACGTTATCGTGTGTAACCATGACGCCCTTCGGGCGCCCCGTGGAACCGGATGTATAAATGATATACGCGAGTCCGGAGCCGTCGACTTCGCCGAGCGCACTGAACTCCCTGGTCTCGTTGGAAGGCGCCGGGCTATCGGAGCCTGGATCCGTGTCGTCGCCGTCCTCACCCTGCGAATCGGCGACTACCCCCTCGTCGGTGAGTAAGAGCATCGTCGGGCCTTGCGGTATGGGGGCATCGAGAAGGTGCCCGGTAACAACAACCGGAGCTCCACAGTCTTCCACCATATACCGGATCCGGTCCTCAGGATACTCGGGGTCAATCGGAACGTACGCGGCCCCCGCCTTGAGAACGCCGAGAATGGCAACCGGTAGCGCAACGGATCGCTCAAGACAAACACCGACGGGCGTCCCGGGCTCCACGCCAAGTGCCACGAGTGCCGCGGCAACGCGATCGGCTCGGCGATCCAGACCACGATACGTGAGGGTTGTTGAATCTGCGACAACGGCCGGGGCATCAGGGGCTGACTGTGCCACCGCCTCTATCAGGTGGTGAAGCAACGCGCCGTCATCGCGACCCGGAGCATCGCTGCTCGACTGACCCAGCGCGATCACACGTTCGATCTCGTCAGTGTCCAGCATCCGCAATTCCGAAACGGGCACATCCGGATTTGACGTAACCGCTTCGAGCAGCATGCGCAGGTGACCGAGCATCTGCCTGACTGTGTCACGCGCAAACAGATCATCCCGATACTCAAGCATGAGCGAGATACCTGCGTCAGTGTGGCGCGCAAACAGCGTCAGGTCGAACTTCGACGCACCGCTCGTGGCGGCGTCATACTCGGCTGTGTCGATGTCGTCGGCCAGCGGCTCGATGGATCCCGCATCCTGCCACACAAACATGACGTCAAAGAGCGGATTTCGACCAGGAATGCGCTTCGGGCTCAGCGCATCGACGACATGCTCAAACGGAAGCGCCGAATGCGCCAACGCGTCAACGGTACGTCGCGCGGTATCAGCCGTCAGCTCACGGAACGAAGGATCCCGCGAAAGGTCGGTGCGCAGCACTACGCTGTTGAGAAAAAAACCAACGAGCGATTCGAGCTCCACTTCGTGTCTGCCTGCCACCGGGATCCCAAGCGCAATATCATCCTGCCCGGCGTATCGAAACAGCAGCACCTGAAACAGTGCCGCATAAAAGACAAATGGCGTAACAGACAACTCCCGACGCAACGACTCGGCAGCCTCGACGAGATCATCGGTAATCTGAAGGGTCTCAAGTGATCCGGATTGACTCGTACCCACCGGTCGCCGATAATCGGTCGGGAGCTCGAGCGGCGTCAGCTCCGTCAACGCACTCTGCCAGAACAAGACATCGTCCAGCGCACCGCGCTCATCGTATCTGTCACGAAGCCAGTAGGCGTAGTCGTCGTAGGTAATCGTGGACTGCTGCCCCTC
>JAUIJQ010000075.1 GCA_030431165.1 Rhodothermia bacterium
CGCCCTGAGGATGTCTCTGCACTGCCCGACATCGTGCACGGGTCGCCGGTGCCGATTGTTGCGGATATCCACTTCAATCACCAGTATGCGCTTAAAGCGATCGAGGCCGGTGTAGCGAAGGTGCGCATCAACCCGGGCAACATCGGCAAAGCTGAGTGGGAAGCCGAAGTACTCATTGCTGCGAAAGAGGCGGGTACGCCGATCCGGATCGGCGTCAACTCGGGCTCCCTGGAGAAAGACATTCTCGACAAGTACGGATACCCACAGCCCGAGGCGCTATTTGAGAGTGCGATGCGGCACGTCGAGATTTGCTCGAAGCACGGATTCGAGGACATCGTGATCTCGGTCAAGCACTCTGACGTGTACTTCATGATCCAGGCCTACCGGATGCTTGCCGAGCGCACCGATTTCCCGCTGCATCTCGGTGTGACAGAATCCGGCAGCAAGAACACGGGCACGATCAAGAGCAGCATCGGGATCGGCGCCCTGCTCGCTGATGGCATTGGCGACACGATCCGCGTTTCCCTCGCCGCTGATTCAATTCACGAAGTGGAGGCCGGTCACCAGATCCTCAAGTCGCTTCGTCTTGGCCGTCCCGGCGTCAACATCATTGCATGTCCAACATGCGGACGACTGGCCGGTGACCTCTTCTCGGTTGTCGAAGAAGTTGAAGCGGCGGTTGAGCAGCGCAAGTTTGACAAGAACCTGAGCGTTGCGCTCATGGGCTGCGCGGTCAACGGTCCCGGCGAAGCGGCCGGAGCAGATCTCGGCGTCTCACTCGGGCGCGGGCGGGCCCACCTGTTCAAGCGTGGCGAAATTCTGCGCACCGTGGACCAGCACGAGATTGTCGCGGCGGTGCTGGAGACGATCGAGAGCTGGGAAGAAGAGGAAGCCGTAGGCGACAGGGCAGGCTAGATACGCATGCCAAGCGACCGCCCGAGCTGTCGGGCAGCGGGGTGGTCGGGCCGAATAGACAGAAGGTGCGTCACAGTTTCCCTGGCCTCATCCCGGCGCCCGACGAGCGCCAATCCGCCGGCAAGGTTGTACAGCGCGTTTACGGCATTTGGATTCAGCTCAACGGCGCGCTCGAGGACGGTCACCGCTTCTGCGTTCTGACCCATCGCCAGCAATACGCTACCCTTCAGCTCCAGCGCGGTCCCCGTTTCTTTCCTGTCCAGCGAAGCGTCGACGTAGGCCAGCGCCTCGGGCAGTCGACGTTGTTCAACCATGATGCTTGCTGCTGACAGGTACGGTTGATGTGTAAACGGGTAGCGCTGGATGACGGCGAGCGTCGTTTTTAGCGCTTCGTGATAGTTGTCCTGCGCCAGGTAATAGCCGCGGAGTTGGTCGAGCGCGTCGTGCCGATTGACCTCACGCTTGAACAGTTTGTATGCAAGTGTTTCTTCCAGCGTGCTGCCTTCGTCGGGCACGTCAAGCGGAACGATTGTTCCTTTTGGCTGGAACGGCCAACTTCCAACAAGCTGCTCGACGCGGAGTGCGCCCGTAAGAGAGTCCATCCTCGTCACCAGCACTTCGTCGCGGGCGATCGCGTCCGCAACGTAGTTGCTCCATTCTCCGATGGCCTGGTTGGCGTGCAGCGATTCGTACATCGACGCGGCAATCTGGAAGTAACCGTTGATGTTCGGATGCAGATGTTCGGTCATCAGATCGCTCCCGATAATTCCGTCTCGGGCGGCACTTGCCATGCGGTCGTACGACTCGACGACGGTAGCGCCGGCGCGCGCCGCCTCTTCGCGAATGATGACGTTGATTGCCTCGGGCGCCCGGAATCGAAGCTGATCCCGATCTTTTGCCGCAACGTAGTCTGAAGCGGCATCCGCGTAATTGCCCCGCAGGTCCTCGAGACGTGCACGCGCCCAGAATGCGGCGGCAGCTACAGAATCCGCGTCGATTGCCTCCGTGAGTGCGGCACGGGCAGCGAGAGAATCACCGGCTGCCACCAGCCCCGCGGCACGCTGGAGGAGCGTCTCAACCGCGGACCGGTGGGCCTCATCCGAATAGCCATTCACAAAAGGACGATGATCGCGGATGTTACTCGAGACGGTTCCGACAAAAACCGGCACCCCGGCACTGCGGTAGCGCGCAAGGATCTTGCGGAGGTTACTCCGGAACTGGTGCAGTCCTCGCTGATACTCCTGCGAGCCGAACGCAATCGATTGGTCGCCCACAACCTGCTCCATCAGCGTGCCGCTGGCCGTGTCGGCTTCAAGGTCTCGTCCGCCGAGGCCGGCAATTGCAGATAGCAGGGCACGCAGGCCCTGCACGGTTCGCAGGTGATCGAGCTTCAGGTACAGGCGCGTCATAGCGGGGGAGGGCCCGAGCGAAATCGATGACCCAACTCCCAGTGCGCCGTAGTACTCGTTGTGCCCCGCGTAGATGATGACAAGATCGGGTTCGTGATCCAGTATCTCGTCGACGAAGTCGTACAGCGTGTACGAATTGACGGCGGCCATCGCTGTGTTCACTACCTCGATCGAACGATCGGGAAAGGTCTGCAGCAGGCGCTGTTCGAGCATGTCGGCGAAGCTGCCGCCGAAGTAGTAGGGGAACCCAGCCGCCGTCGAGCCACCCTGGACAAAGATTCGGAAAGCCGTCGAGTCTTTGGTTGCGGGAAACGAGTCAAACGGAATACCGGGGATTGTGTTGGCGGCGGGGAAGTAGCGCCGGGCAACGTCGGGCGACGGATACAGGTAGTCCTCATAGCCCGGCACCGGAATGAAGAGTGGGTGGTCTTCTCCGTACCCGACAACTCGGAGGATGCCCTCAAGCAACACAAAGAACAGCACCGGGATCAACAATGTGATAACGGTGAAGAGCGGTCTTGATGCTGATCTGCCGGGTGTGTCGGTCACGAGTCGGATGCGTTTTCCACTTCGCGTAAGTTAGCGAACGAAAGCAGTGAATTACGGCCCCCGACATGAACGGTCGAACACTTCTGATACTCGTCCCGCTGACCCTGGTCGCACTTGGGTGCGGCAATCGGTCAGGAGCACCCGCGACAGCCGGTGCAAGCGTCAACGCCCCGCCTGATTGGGCGCGCACAGCAATCTGGTATCAGGTTTTTGTTGAACGATTCAGCAACGGAGATCCGACAAACGACCCCACGTTGCGAGATATCCAGGGGTCGTGGCCGCACGTGCAGCCGGCTGGGTGGATGGTCAAGCCGTGGACAAGTGACTGGTACCGGCAGGCTGATTGGGAGGCCGGCGTGTCAGACGATTTTTACTATTCCGTTCAGCTCCGTCGCTACGGGGGCGACCTGCAGGGCGTTCTCGATCGGCT
This sequence comes from Rhodothermia bacterium, assembly GCA_030431165.1. Lineage (GTDB taxonomy): Bacteria > Bacteroidota > Rhodothermia > Rhodothermales > JABDKH01 > JANQRN01. The sequence goes on from JAUIJQ010000075.1 coordinate 3,304, forward strand.
TGATCACATCGAGGCGCTGGGTGTCAATGCGATTTACTTGAATCCGATAAACGACTCCCCGTCGCTGCACAAGTACGACGCCCGGAACTATCGGCACGTGGATCGGAATTTTGGGCCCTATCCCGTTGGCGACGAAGCGATTATGGCGCAGGAAGATCCGTCGGATCCATCAACCTGGCGGTGGACGTCTGCTGACTCACTGTTCCTGGCGTTGATTCGCGAGGTGCACGCGCGTGACATGCGCATCATTGTCGACTACTCGTGGAATCACACCGGCATGACTTTCTGGGCATTTCGCGACGTCGTTGAAAACCAGCGGGACTCCCCGTATGCCGATTGGTATCGCATCCATTCATTCGATGACCCTGACACGCCGGAGAATGAGTTTGCGTATGAGGGGTGGGCCGGTGTTGCTGAACTTCCCGCGTTTGCGCGAACAGTGCCTGACGACGACTACGAGCGCAGACCGCTTGAAGGTGATCTGCACCCGGGTCCCAAGAATCTGGCGTTTGAGGTCAGCGCGCGCTGGCTGGATCCGAACGGGGACGGTGACCCATCCGACGGCGTAGACGGATTTCGGCTTGACGTGGCGGAAATGGTCCCGCTGGGGTTCTGGCGAGATTACCGTGCCTTTGTGCGCGGAATCAATCCGGAGGCACTTCTTGTCGGCGAGGTGTGGTGGGAGCACTGGCCCGAGCAGATGCTCGACCCGACTCCATGGCTGGGCGATGTCTTTGACGCCGTCATGAACTATCGCTGGTACATGCCAACGCGCAGTGTCGTTACCGGGGCGCTGCCTTCCGTGGCCCCGTCGCAGTACCGGGCACACCTTGATTCGGTTGAAGCCGGATTGCCGCGTGCCACGCTTGAGGCCATGATGAACGTCGCTGCCACGCACGACGCACCGCGCCTTTCTACCTCGCTTCTCAACCGCGGACGTTACAAGAACCGCGTGGTCTTCCGGGACAGCCCGACGATGGATTTTGGCCACCCCGATGCCGCGACCGTGGCGATGCAGCGCGCGTTGCTCATGCTGCAGTACACGTACTACGGGGCCCCGCATATCTGGGCAGGTGATGAGCTCGGCATGTGGGGAGGTGATGATCCCGACAACCGAAAACCGTTGTGGTGGCCGGATCTGACGTTTGAACGGGAGAGTAAAGCCGGGTCGTCCCAGACAGCGATCCGAGCCGGTCGGGCACCGGGGTCCGACGTTGCCGGCGACAGGGACATGGTCATGTTTTACAGCGACCTGGGTGCCCTCCGAACGGCGCATTCGGAGGCGCTGACAGCAGGCGATCTGGAGGTCCTGTTCGCCACCGATGCGCGACCGGCGTTAGGGCTTCGGCGGACTACCGCATCGGACACCGTCTGGACGGTCATAAACCTCTCGGATGGGGCTCTGGACGTCGATTTGGGCCTGTATGGCGCAGAGGAGCCCGAGGTGGCGATCGGCTCAAACGCGTGGAGTCTCGACGGCTCGCGACTGTTGCTTGGGCCGCGCTCGGGAGTCGTGATGGTGGGCCGGTGAGCCTACCCTTGAAACCACGGCCCGGGTCGGTTACATTGGGGTAATGATGTAAGCGCTTACACACGCACGCCTGTGCTTGCCCACGCAAGCAGTCAGGTGAGCACCCCGCTCCGCTGCAAGTAACGATCTACGATATCGCGCAGAAGGCGAACGTGTCCATTGCCACCGTCTCACGCGTACTGAACAATCAGCCGCGCGTCGCTCAAGCGACGCGCGAGCGCGTGCTGCACGTAGCTGACGAACTCGGATATCAGCCCCACTCGTTTGCGCAGAGTCTTGCCCGGCGCCAGTCGAATCTCATTTCGGTTGTTGTGCCCGCGATGACGAGTTACTTCTTCCTGGAAGTGCTGCGCGGCATTCAGGACAGCCTTGCAGATTCGGGATACGACATTGTCGTCCATCTCGCCAAGGCGCGCAAAGACGCGGAGGTGCAGTTTGAGCGTTCGCTGCGTCGCGGACGGTCAGCCGGTGTCGTTGTCATCTCGCCGACGGTGTTGTCCGCCATTGGTCATCGCATCGAGCGGGCGCGAACCGCGATCATTCTTGTGGATTGCAAGCACGACGACTTCGATTCGATAACCGTAGACAATGTGCGCGGCGGATTCCAGGCGACACGTCACCTGGTTGAACTTGGGTGCGAGCGAATCGCGTTGGTTATGGCTGACCCGTCGTCGCCGCCGGCTTTTGACCGGTGTTCAGGTTATCGGGAAGCACTTGCGAAATTCGATCTTCCGTACTCTGACAGCCTGGTCGCTTCATCAACGGGAACCGACGACGGCTTTACTGAGGAGGGCGGCTACCGCGCGATGCGGAAAATCCTCGACTCGGGTGAACGTCCGGACGGCGTGTTCGTAACATCGGATGTTCAGGCGCTCGGCGTTCTCCGTGCCGCAACAGAGTTTGGTTTGTCGGCCCCCGGTCAGTTAAAAGTTGTAGGGTTCGACGATATCCCCTTGCTCCGACACGCGGGGATTACGACAATCAGACAGCCGATGTACAGGCTTGGTAGTCTGGCAGGGGGGCGGCTGCTTGAACGGCTTGCAGATGCGAAGTTGCCGCGCCTACACGTCGTCGAGGCACCAGACCTCGTCGTACGAGGGACAACGAGCACGGCAAGAGCGGGCGAAGTTGAGCAATTTCCGGAAGCGGTTTCAGTTGCTGCGATGGGTGACCATTGATGCGATTCTGGGTTGTCATAGCGAGTGTTCTTTGCGTGACGCTGTTCGTCGCGTGGATTGCCATCCCTGACTCAGGTTCGGCATCGGGTGATGCTTCTGGAAATGAAGTACTTGCACACGTTGGTGACAGTGAAATCACCGACGCTGACTACCGACCGGCCTATTTCAGCTACATAGGCGATACCGGACTCCCCGACTCGCCGCGCCGACGATCCGATTTTCTCGACCGGCTCATCGGAGTGAAACTCCTGGTCGTTGACGCCAAGCGTCGCGGACTCGAGCAGTCGCAGTCGTACCGAGCCGGGGCGGCACGCGCAACGGAGAAGTTGAAGCTGGACTTCTACGTGCAGCAGATGGCGCTCGATACGATCGAAGTCCGCGAGGCGGAACTCCGGCAGATGTTTCTCCGGATGAACACGTCGATTCATGCCCGGCACCTGTACGCGGAGTCGGTTGAAGACGCGCGGTTGCTGCGCGACCGTCTTGATGCCGGCGCATCATTTGAGGAACTGGCGCAGGAAGTTTTCGACGACCCTGAGCTGGCGAACTCCGGCGGCGACCTTGGCTACTTCGGATTTGACGAAATGGATCCGGTGTTCGAGGATGCTGCGTACGTCTTACCCGTTGGTCAAGTGTCTGACCCCGTCAGAACGTCGCAGGGATATTCGATCATTGAGGTGCTGGACCGCCAGCCAAAGCCGCTGTTGACTGAATCCGAATTTGCGCAGCGCAAAGATCGGGTTGAGCAGTACGTGCTGTATCGGCGGCATGCTGACGCCCGGAAGGCGCTGGTGGAGCACATCGTGGACAAACTTGATCTCGCGTATGAGCCGGAGGGCGTAGCGATACTGGTTGGGTTTATCCGTGGCTCGATCACGTTGGGCGACGAAGCGGCCGCGCTCGAGGTGTTGGCGACGCCGCTGGTGACGTTCGGCGACGCTCGTGATCGCCGAACGTGGACTGTCGGTGATTTCCGTGAGCACGCTCAGCATACGTCACCCGAGCAGCGTGAGGCTGTTCGATCAGAAGCGTATCTACGCCAGTTCATCGAGGGACTCATCGTTCGGCAGCATATGCTTGAACAGTTCGACGATCAGGCGATGTCGCGCGATCGATCGTTTGCCCGCATCAAAGAGAACACGCTGGACAAGCTTCTATACGAGCGCGCGTACGACGAACACGCGCGTGCAATTGCTGTCAGTGAGGATTCCGTTCGTTCGTACTTCGACACGCACCGCGCTGAGTTCGCGCCGGAGCAGAAGATCCTTGTCGATGAGATCCTCGTTGAGTCGCGCGCCGAAGCACGTCATGCAATGCGTGCATTGGAAGACAATCCGTTCGGCGACGTGGCGGCGCGATTCAGCGTGCGACCGGGCGCAGATGAATCCGGCGGTCGCCTTGGCTATGTGGCCCGAAAGCAACTTGGTGTTTTGGGAGACACACTGTTTGCGGTACCCGCCGGCACAACGGTTGGTCCGATCGCTGTTGCGGACAAGTTTGGTGTCTTCCGCGTCGTCGAAAAGACAGATGCCACAGAGGCAACATTTGAGGATCTGCGGCCGCAGATCGAAGAGTTGATTCGCCAGCAAGGCAAGCGGGCCCATATGCGTGCGCTCGTTGACAGCCTGCGGCGCGAAATTCAGGTAATTGCGTATCCCGAGCGTGCCATATCGCTCGACCTACGAACGTAGTCAGACGATGAAGAAACTCGTACTCGTTCTACTTATCAGCATCTGCGGTGCCGGCACGGCATACGCGCAGTTCGGCAAGATCGCCGGCGTCGTCACCGAGGGCGCAACGGGTGAGCCGTTGCCCGGTGTAAACGTGTTGATCGAGGGCACAACGCAGGGGACGATCACAAACGTTGATGGTGAATACGTCATCATTGGGATCCGCCCTGGCAACTACAACGTCGTCGCATCCTTTATCGGATTCTCGCGTGCTATCCGCGAAGACGTACGCGTAAACGTTGATCTGACGACAACGGTTGACTTCCAGCTTGCCGAAGAAGTCTTCGAGGGTGAAGAAGTTGTCGTCGTCGCTGAGGCATTGGCCGTCAAGAAAGACCTTACGAGTTCGGAGGCGCGTGTTACCTCCGAGACGCTTGATCGGCTGCCTGTTAACGAGCTGGGGCAGGTGCTTGACGTTCAGGCGGGCATTACCTCGCGTGACGGATTGCACATTCGTGGTGGCCGCAGCTCCGAGGTCACGTACATGGTTGACGGCGTGCCGGTAACAGATTCGTACGACGGCTCCGCCGCCGTGCAGCTAGAGAACGACGGCATTGAAGAGCTGCAGGTGATATCCGGCACGTTCAACGCGGAGTATGGCAACGCCATGTCGGGCGTCATCAACGTCGTGTCAAAAGAAGGCGGATCCGAGTTTGCCGGCTCGGTCAAAGCGTTTACCGGATCCTACCTGGTGTTTGGCGACGGCGGTGAAGAAGCGCTGCGCGGTGAGAATCCCGAAGACTACACGGTTGCGGGCATCCAGTACCGCGATGTGGATCCGTACTCGTACCTGCCCGTGAGTCCGACGCACTTCTACAACGGAACCGTTTCGCTCGAAGGCCCGATTCTCGGGGAGAAGCTGACGTTCTTTGCGCTCGGCCGGTACTTCACGAACACGGGCTGGATCTACGGTGCGGAGCTCCTCAACTTCGACGGCACCGCCGGCGACGCGTCGCTCACGACGATGAACGACTACGAGAAGTATAGCTGGCAGGGCACGCTCCGGTATCGGTTGTCCAACAGCATCATCCTGAACGCATCGACGATTGGTTCGGTGTCGACGGGCGACTCAGGCGGCGGACTCTTCTGGCGTTGGAATCCTAACGGCATTTCGCAGTATCGCGACTACGGTATTGACGGCCGGTTGAAGTTGACGCACCTGCTGAGTCCCACGACGTTCTATACGGTTGACGTTGCGACGTTTTACCGGTCAAACTACTCGCGCAAGTTCGACGACCCGCTGGATCCCCGATACAACGACTTCACGATTAGTCCGCCTGATTCTGTTGAGGTGCGCCCGGGCGAGTACGTAGACGTCATCACCGGCGGCGTTCGGTTCTCCCGCGGCGGGACGGATCTCGGCCGATTTGAACGGACGACGCGTTCGTATCTCGCAAAGGCGGATGTCTCGAGCCAGATCGGAGACCACCACCTCGTAAAGGGTGGGGTGCAGTTCCGGCAGGACAACCTGACACTGCTCGGATACGGCTTGATTCCGGCCACCGATGAGTCCGGTGCCAGGCTGGAACCTTTTGAGCCGGCGATTCCCAACCCGAATTCTTCGGCGGTGAATCAATTTGACGATGTGAGTCCGATTACAATCAGCGCCTACGTGCAGGACAAGATCGAGTACGACGACTTCATCGTTAATGCCGGTGTGCGGCTCGACTACTTTGATGCGCGTTCCGTTGTGCCCGCAGATGTTGAAGACCCGAACATCTTCAACCCGCTGAAGAAGATTAATCGGTTCCGGGACACCAATGGCGATGGTGTAATCACTGTCGACGAGGAAACATCCGGCAACCAGCTTACCATCGCTGACCGTGAGGCCTACTGGTACAAAGACACGTCGGCAAAAATTCAGTTCTCACCGAGGCTGGGCGCCGCGTACCCGATCACGGATGATGGTGTGATTCACTTTTCGTTCGGACTCTTCTTCCAGATTCCGACGTTGAGCAATCTGTTCGACCAGTTTGGCTACAAGATTCCGAACCAGTCGGGCACCTACGGTCCGTTTGGCAATCCCG
>JAUIJQ010000076.1 GCA_030431165.1 Rhodothermia bacterium
TGAAACCATCAGCGCGGCGCGCCGGGCCATCCGCGTAAACACATCCGGACTCGTCCAGTCTGACTTGAGATGTGGAAGACTATCCTGAATCAGGGCACCCGCAGCCACGACCGCGTCGGTGAGGTCGGGCTCACCAACTTCGGTAGGCTTGAGACCCAGATCTGCATACTCGTATCGCGTTTCAAAGAATGAAACGAGTTGATGCGGACGAACGCCGACTTCAAGAAGTTCTGTCAGGAGTGGTGAACTGGTCGCGTACAGGTCCTCGATGAACAGATCCCAGGCGGCCCTGCGCACCGCAACGTCATCGCGCTCATCAAGCTCCGAGAAATCCGGCGGAAGCCCGGCTTCAACAGGTCGCTCGCGCAGCATGCGCGCACAGAACGCGTGGATCGTACCGATGAAGCAGTCGTCAATGTGGCGGAGCCCATCCGTCAGCCGAACAGCTTCAGCGCCACTCGCTTCTTGCCTGGCCTGCTCAAGCGTCTGCGCAAATCGCTGCTTCAGTTCGCCGGCCGCCTTCCGCGTAAACGTTATCGCCACCATCTCGTCGATGGTGCAAGCGCCACGACGGACGCACTCGACCATCCGCGTAAGCAGCTCGTGTGTCTTGCCTGCGCCTGCCCCAGCTTTTACAACAACGTTCTGATCAAGAACGTGTGCGATGACGTCGCGTGCCGACTGGTCACCCAGCGATGGTGACACAGGCGCAAAAAGGTCGATCTGGTCTCCCTGTCCACCGGCCATCACTTCCCCGTCAGCCATTCGGTAAGCGCCCGCCCCACTCGTGACTCTCGATCAAACACGTCAAGATCATCGATGTCGCTGATCGAGCGCCGCTCTCTCCAACAAACATCGACGTAATCACAGAACGTGCAGGCCTCGCCCGGCTTGTCACCTCGCGTCTTTCGTGTCGACTTGTGGTAGTGCAGAAAAGCGCCGGATTCGACCATGGTCAGCAAGGGTCGGAGGTCGTTCGCCAACTCCTCCCGACCGGGCACCCGCTCCGCCAGGCGCCGCCCAAATTCTTTGTCGTTGGCAAACAGATAGCCGGATCGATTGACACTTGTCTGCTCGCCATCGGCAGCGCGCAGTGTCTCATACACATAAGCGTAGAGCATCCACTGCAGGTGCTGCGATGTCTCGCGCAAACTCTGCCCCTCAAACGGTCGGATACTCCCCGTCTTGTAGTCCCACACCTCGTATGCGTCACCGACTCGATTCACCCGATCAATACTCCCGCTCAACCCGAGTACGAGATCGTCAGCGAGCGGCACGGCAAGCGGTTCTTCATCGGCATTACGCCCAAAGCGAACTTCAAACCCGACAGGCTCAGCCATCGAGGCGGCCGCATCCTCTTCGCGCAGGAAGACACGCGCCGCGCGCTGCATTCGCATCAGGTCAGCTTCGAGTGCAGCACGACCCGGAGGTGGTACCAACGCCTGCTGTTCAGCAACAATCTCGTCGAGAAGTTCGAGGATTCTACCCTCGTGCCGGTCAAACGAAGCGCGCTCACCTGCTTCCCGCAATTCGACCATAAATCGGTAGTACAGGTCATGCAGCAGCGTGCCAAGTTCGCGTGCATTCAGCCACTGCCCAGGTTCGACGTCAGAGTCATCAGGAGGACGAACCCGCAACACGTATCGCAAGAAGTACCTGTACGGGCAGGTTGCCAGCGTTTCAAGGCGTGATGCGGATACCGGTTGTCCGTCACGCAGAGACAGCTCCGGCGTCTCTCTTCCAAGGCATCCGACGTATTCACTCAGCGAAGGTGCCAGCCGCCTGTCTCTCGCATCGTGTCCATCCTTGAGCCACGGGAACAGGGTTCGCGTTACGTCTGCGAAGTCACGCGCTCTGCGTTGCCCCAACAGTCGTCCGGTAATTGTGATTGCTCTCTGGGCGGATTCGACAAGCGGCATTTCGTCGACGACGAGGCCGCCTCGCTCACGCAGCGCCTCCACGGATGGCGAGAGCTCTATCCGCTTTCCGTAGATCAGATCAAGTCCACGACTGTACAGTGCAATGGATTGACCGCCGACAGCCAGAATACGTTCAAGTGCGTACAGCCGCGCGCCTGTCTGGCGGCGCGCGAGTGGCAGCGCAGACGAAAGAGCTGAACGGTCATCGTCCAGCAGAAGCGGATCTTCTGACGAGGTCCCGGGAAACGTGTGCTCATCCAGGCCGATCACAAACGTATGATCCCGACCTGAGTACCCACCCGCAATCAGCGGTACGACATACAGATGGCCGCCTTCACTCACCGACGTGCCATACCGATGGTCAACGATCATCACCAGCAACAGCGATGCGGCACTCTCAAGCGACATTTCTACATGCGCGTCAGACACGCGCCTTAGCCGCTCGACCAGCGACGCCATGGCTGCGCGCTCCATGTCGGCAGCGTTTCGCGACTCAGCCGATGCCGGCCGCCCCGCCTTCGTCCCGAAATGCTCAAGTAGCTCGACACCGCGCTTTGCCAGTTCGCCAATTGACACCTGGCCGGCGCGAGGCACCAGGTTCAAAAGCGCAGCCAGAGCAACGGTTGCATCGATCTCCCACTGCGGCCGATCTCTCGTGTCTGATGCGCCGGCCGGCGCGGTTAGATAATCGTACGCCGCTCTGCCGTCAAAGCGTCTGCGCGTACGCAAGAGTTCAGCTACCGAATATGGCTGAACGCTATTTTCCAAGCCAAGATGTTGACCGGGAAACTGCAGGGCACGCGTGCGAAGAAGCGTCTCCAGGTCAGCGACGCGGAGCCCACCCGCAATCCAGCGAAAGAATCCGACCAATAGTTGTCCGCAACCCGCGCCGGTCGCCGGTCGCCCCTCTGCGAAAACTACGGGGACGTCAAGCGCATCGCACACCGCCTCGATTACGGGGAGGTAGGATGATCGCGTGTAGACAAGTTCGCACGTGTCCCACGGGATGTCGCGCTCGACAATATCCGCGATAACATTTGTCACCTCACTTTCAGGCGCGTACGCGGATGCGATGCGAATCGAAGGCCTGTTCTCATCCTGGCGATCGTCACTGTCTGCTCGGCGCCAGTCCGCCAGTACCACACACGCCGAACGTGCCGGTGCATCGTGCTCGAACGAATCGGATCCAATGCGACAGCGCACGGCTGCGCTTATTGACCGGATAAACGTTTCGGCCGAAGCGCTAATCTGAACCTCGTCAAGAACACAAACAGCCGCAAAGTAATCCGGACGTGGCCATTCCCGGTTCGCGGCCATCCGAAACGTTGCTGATTCACTCAGCCGGCCGGTCTCCGTCTGAACGCGACGGTAAGCGCTAAGGAGGCGCGCCAGGGACTCGCCCCGCCGTCCGGCACTCCTGGACACTTCTTCGGGCGAGGCGGCGATGTCGTCGAGTGCCTGTAGCGTTCGCGCAGCAGCGCCTGTAAAGGCATGACCAACGTGCGAGCCAAAGTAGAAACCGGGGACCTTCCTTTCGGACTCGACCGCAGCGGCCGCTGCGAGCAAACCGTCATCCCGCTCAGCAAACGTTGGGCATGACGTCGCGGTGTCAGACTCGAGTAAGCGCTTTGCCGTTCCGAGCGGCGTGTCAAAGAGAACGTTGGCGAACGGCTCCCCTTCAGTGGTAAGCCAGCGTGCAAGGTTGCGACCAATCTGATGGGTCGGGACCAGCACCAGTACCCGGCCCGGGGAATGTGCGTGGAGTACGCGGGAGAGCTGATCGACAGTGTAGCGACGCATGCCCACGAAGGTACGAAGCATGCGTCACGGTTTCCGCAGTTACTCGGGCCGTGCGCTGTACAGTGCCTTCAGTCGGATCAGTACGCGAGTGGCCATCGTCGCCGCGTTGGAGTATTCGTCCTGCGACACAGACTTGTCGCGCAACCCCTGCTCAAGGAATTCCGCGAGTTCGTCGTACCAACGCTGGAGGGTCTCCAGCTCGGCGTCAATGCGGTCACGGTTTTCGAGGGAAGCGTTGTTCATGGACGAATCAGGCGGAAATCGGCGGTCAGCCGTTGGTCGGACATCTATGTCGGGACATCTCGCTTTATTTTGTGAGAATCGGGCACAGTTACACCCTACTTAAGGGCGCGTAGCTGCCCGACACCCATTTTTTTGCCCGAACAGCGCCCCAGCACGGATAAATGGCCCGCACATCACAGATGGCCCAGGTCGGACAGCGCCAGGTTGAGCTGTCGAACCTCGAAAAGGTGCTATTTCCGGGCGATCCATTCCTCAAGGCCGAGGTGATTCACTACTACCTCAGCATTGCTCCCACAATCCTGCGGCACATCAGGGGGCGGGCACTCTCGCTGGTTCGGTATCCCGACGGGATCAACGGAGAGAGTTTTTTCCAGAAGAACCGACCGGAATGGGCGCCCGACTGGGTTCAGTATGTCACGCTGGGCTCCGACAAGCCGATCGACTACATGCTGGCAACCGAAGATGCGTCGCTCGTTTGGTTGGCCAATCTGGCGTGCATTGAGATCCACCAGCTCCACGCGCGATCGCCGCAAACCGATAACCCGGACTACATGGTGTTCGACATAGACCCGCCGGATGGCACGCCGTTCGAAGCAGTTGTCGAGGTTGCGCTGAACCTCCGCGAACACCTGCTTACGTACGAGTACGTTCCGTTCGTGAAGACGAGTGGCAAGAAGGGGCTACACGTCGTTACGCCGATCGAAAACGAATGGTCTTTTGGACGCGTCTTCGAGGACATCAGCGCAGTGGCCAAGCCGTTTGTCGCGGCACATTCCGACGCGCTGACACTCAAGATCAGCAAGACAGCCCGCCGGGGTAAGATCCTGCTTGACATCTACCGGAATCGCACATCGCAATCGATCGTGTCGCCTTACAGCCTGCGTGCCGCTGACGGCGCGCCGGTGTCCATGCCGCTGGCCTGGGAAGATCTCGAGACAACGACTTCGCCCGGGGAGTTCAACATCGCAACGGCGCTCGATCATGTTGTACAATCGGGTGACCCATGGGAGGGCATGTCAGCCTATGCTGTCCCAATCCACACCGAGCGGTCGGCCCGGCACGGTTCATCCGTGTCTGTCCCGCCGTCGCGGACTCACAAAACGCCCGATCAGCTTGAAGAGTACGCACGTAAGCGGGAGTTTGCGCGAACACCCGAACCAGGCCCCGCCGTGGCGGAGGCCGACGGATTCTCGTTCGTCATTCACCGGCATCACGCGTCGCGTCTGCATTACGACCTTCGCCTCGAACAAAACGGTACTCTGAAGTCCTGGGCTGTCCCCCGGGGTCTCCCGCCGCATCCCGGCATCAAGCGGCTCGCTGTTTCTGTCGAAGACCACCCGGTTGAGTACCTGACGTTCGAAGGCAGAATCCCGAAGGGCGAGTATGGCGCGGGACCAATGTGGATCTACGCTATTGGCCGCTACGAGATCACCAAGCAGAAGAAAGACGGATTCTACTTCCGCCTACACAGTCCGCAGCTCACCGGTGACTACCGGATCTACGAGACGCGCGGGAATGAGTGGCTCCTGGAGCGACTCGACACGCCGCAGGTGGACTGGGTTGAGCGCTTTGTAGAGCCAATGCTGGCGGAGTCGCGCCCCGATGTTCCGACGCATGGCGACTACGTCTACGAGATGAAGTGGGATGGCATTCGGGCAATGGTAACGATTCACGAAGGTGAAATCACGATCCGAAGCCGAAGCGGAAACGATATCACGAGCCAGTTTCCCGAGTTGGCGATCCCCGAGGCATTCCTCGCATACTCGGCCGTCTTCGACGGCGAAATTGTGTGCGTTGATCGTGAGGGTCGGCCGGATTTCCGAACCGTCATGGGTCGGATTCACGCAACCGGCGATGCGCGCATCGAAAAGGCAGCCAGGCAACATCCTGCGTTCTGCTACTTGTTCGATGTCGTCTACCTCGACGGACGCTCGGTAATGACCGAGCCGCTTGTCCGCCGCCGCGAGTGGCTACTTGACGCTGTCAGGAAAGGACAGCCTTATCGCGTCAACGAAATCGTAGAAGACGGTGCGGCGTTCTTCTCTGCGGTGACAGATATGCAACTCGAGGGAATCGTAGCGAAGCAGGCCCTCGGCAAATACACACCGGGCAAACGAAATGACACGTGGCAGAAAATAAAGGTCAGAAATACCGCTGACTGTGTCGTTCTAGGCTACACCGAAGGCAAGGGCGATCGGGCACGCTATTTCGGTGCGTTACACATTGCTGAGAAAGAGGCCGGCAAACTCATTTACCGGGGCAAAGTCGGCACCGGATTTGATGAGCGTACGATGCAGTCTGTCGTTGATTACCTGGAAGACGTCCCGCGCACAGAACGTGTGATCGACGAAAAACCCGCAGACGACGACGTAACAACGTGGCTCTCGCCGGATCGCTGGATTGAGGTGCAGTATGCCTCAATAACACGGAACGGAACATATCGGGAGCCTGTTTTTGTAACTTTGCGACCCGATCTGTGCGAAGACGCCTAACGATCACCCCTCAATTCACCCAGGAGGTCTCCCCATGAGAGCAATCTGGAAAGGCCATATCAGGTTCTCGCTGGTCACAATCCCCGTACGCATTTACAGTGCCATCGAGACGTCGGAGGTGATCCGCTTTAAACAACTGCACAAAGAAGACTACGGTCGAATTGGCTACGACAAGAAGTGCAAGAAGTGCAACGAAAGCGTCTCTTCGGGGGAGATCGTCAAGGGCTACGAGTACGAGCCAGATCAGTACGTGCTCATCACCGACGAAGACTTCGGAAAATTGCGACTCAAGAGTACGCGCATCATCGAGATCGAAGGATTTGTCGACCAGAGTGAGGTGCATCCAACGTTGTTTGATGCGCCGTATTTCGCGGGGCCCGACGGACCTGTCGCGGCGAAAGCATACGGATTACTCACAGCCACACTGCGGGACTCTGGCAAGATGGGCATCGGACGTGTAGTACTACGTGACCGTGAGAGTGTAATGATGCTGGCGCCACAGGGTGATGGACTCCTGCTGTACAAGCTTCGCTATCCGGATGAAGTCCGCAAGGTGGACGATGTCCCCCAGTTGGACGAGGTGACGGTAGATACAGACCAACTGAAGCTGGCACAGACGCTCGTCGATTCGATGACGGTATCGTTCGGCGACCTGCAGCTTGAAGACCGCTACAAGGATGCCCTTCGCGAGTTGGTCGTTGCGAAGGTGGAAGGCAAAGAAGTCGTAACGGTTGAGGAAGAAGAGCAGCCGGTCGTAGACATCATGACGGCGCTCAAACAGAGCATCGAACAGGCCAAGTCCGCGAAGAAGCCGATGGCCAAGGCAAGCGGCAAAGAAGTGAGTTCGTCTGACGAAGTTGCGTCTGACGACACCCCCCCTTCGCGCAAGGCAGCCGGCGGCTCGCGCAAGAAGGCTGGTTGAGTGAATGGCGAAGATCCACAGGCTGACGTCTGAGCATCCGGCCAAGTTTGGCTTCAAGAAGGCGCGCCGCAGGTCATCACGACTGCGCGACGACCCGGAGCAGCTCGACCTGTTTAACGCAGCGTCGGCAGGTCGGATTGTTGTGCTACCTACGAGGCTGTCGCCTTTTGAGGAGGCTTTGCTTCTCGATGAGCGAGGCAGTGCTGCCGCAACCAGCGCGTATGAACGCGCCATCAGTGAAGGGGACTCGGTCGCAGATGCCTATTGCAACCTCGGCATCATACACTACCACGAAGGAGCGGTTGAGCAGGCGGTCAATTCTTTTACATCGGCGCTCGCCGAAGCCCCCCGCCACTTCGAGTCACACTTCAACCTGGCCAACCTGTTCTTCGATCGCGGAGAGTTTGAAGCGGCGGCACACCAATACGCGGTCGCGGCCCGGATCCACGGCGACTACCCCAACCTCTTCTTCAATCAGGGCCTGGTGCTTGCACTTCTCGAGCGGTATGAACCCGCGTTTGAAGCGTTGACCACCTTTCGGGCGCTCGCTGCCGATGAGGAGGGACGGATCGCCGACGATCTACTTGAAAGCCTGCGCGACGCGCTGAGACTAACGTCGTAGCATCGACGGCGCAGTCCGGTCGACTCGGTGCACGGCGTCAGCCGTCCGCAACCTTTGCGATCCACGACGCCGCTTCAGTCGCAATGAGGGCGACGACCTCCTCGTCAGTCATACCGGTGCGCTTCGGGACGTGGAACGAGTGATCAGCGTCGAGCACTTCGAAAAGATGGACGGCCGCCCCCTTGTCCCCGTTCGATCCATCCCGCAGGCCGGTGACGACTGATCTCATCCGACCAATCTCTGCAAGTCGGTCACGCGTCCCCTGAAGAAACAGCATCGGTACTGCCACGTCGCTGAGGTGCGCTGCTCGTTCCACCCCTTCCCGCCCGGGTGCGTGAAGAGGGAAACCCACAAAGACGATCCCCGCCACTCCAAGCGGGGACTGCGACTCGGCAGTTGACGTCATGCGTCCGCCGAGGGACTTCCCGCCGGCAGACACAAACGCCTCCGGGTAGCGGCGTTTCGCATACTCTACGACGCCACGAACAACTTTCGTGAGCTTGGCTGGCACGTCTGGGCGCTTCCTGCCCTCCGTCATGTAGGGGAACTCATATCTGAGCACAGCAACGCCGGCCTCAACCACGGCGCCCGCAAAAGCTTCCATAAAGCGGTGGCTCATCCCGGCACCGGCACCATGGGCGAGCACAAGGATGCGCAACGGATTTGCGTCGGATGTCTGGAGGATACCCGGAATGTCGGCGGCGTCGTGTCGAGGGATGCTGATTTCCTGACGCATCAGAATGGCATGTAGTGGATTCCCGGGGAAGCGTGTCGGGCCGCGTATCAGCCCGTCAGGTTGGGCTTGCCTTGGCACAGCTTTCGAACTGTGATAGGGCACATGTCGAGCTGGTTAATCGACCAGCCAAAATAGCGGGTTTTGACCCGCAAATGCACATCAGTAGCTATCTGCCTCGTCACAATGAGATCGCGGCTTTACTTGTTGAGTCTTGTTTTGAGCCTGGTGCTGACTACCGCAGCAACAGCTCAGACTGCCAGTTTGCCATCCGGCTTTTATCTGGAAGAGGTCGCGCCCGGCGCGACGTTCAATCTGCCTGTTGCACTGGAATTTACGCCGGATGGTCGCACGCTCATCGCTGAGAAAGGCGGACGGGTTTATGTGGTTGAAGGGGGCACCAAGCTTTCGACACCGTTTATTGACATATCGGCGGAGGTGATGAGCCAGGGTGACCGAGGACTCTTGGGGTTTGCGCTGGACCCCGACTATGAGAACAACGGATACGCCTACCTCTTGTACACGATTGACAGGGATGGTTCGGGAGACTACTCGAGACTTGACGTTGTCGGCCGTTTAACACGGTATACCGTTGACTCAACGAACCGCAATTTGCTTGATCCTGCAACACGCCACGTCCTCATCGGCGAAACATACGCAGAGGGTATTCCTGCGTGTTTCTATTCACACGCCGTCGGAACAATCCGCTTTGGGCACGATGGATCTCTCTTTGTGTCTGCGGGAGATGGTGCGTCATATACACAGACTGATCCGGGCGGGCTTACGGATGCTTGCTTTGTTGATGGCCTCGATCCTGTCGCTAATGACATCGGGTCGTTTAGATCACAGTTTGACGGCAGCCTATCCGGAAAAGTCTTGCGGATCGATCCGGAAACAGGTCACGGACTAGAGTCCAACCCCTACTTCACCGGAGACGAAACGGAGATAAGGTCAAAGGTGTGGGCCAAAGGACTCAGGAATC
>JAUIJQ010000077.1 GCA_030431165.1 Rhodothermia bacterium
CTTATCGCGCGACTCAGCACCGTGCTGGCAACGAAAGAGGCGGCAAGCGAGCAGTAGATCGCAGTAGACAGTAACAGAAACAGGACAAAACGGTAGTTGGTGAGGTTACGGCTCACCAAGCCCGACACGAGTGATGGCAGAAACGAACACGCGCGCAGCGCGAAAAGAACGAACCGGCATTGTCACGAGCGCCAAGATGCAGAAGAGCATTACGGTCTCGATCGAACGGCAGGTCAAACACCCGATCTACGGCAAGTTCGTAAAGAAGACGTCGAAGCTTATGGCGCACGACGAGCAGAACGACGCGCGCGAAGGCGACACGGTGCGGATCATGGAAACGCGACCGCTGAGCAAGAACAAGCGCTGGCGACTGGTTGAAGTCGTTGAGCGTGCCAAGTAACCCGGTGCACCCGGAGAAGGACAACAAGTAACCGAGATTACAATCTCAGCTACCGGTCGATCGTCATGATTCAGCAGGAGTCCAGACTTAAAGTTGCGGATAACAGCGGCGCCAAAGAGGTGCTGTGCATCCGTGTGCTCGGTGGAAGTGGGCGGCGCTACGCACGCGTTGGCGACACGATTGTCGTTAGCGTCAAGTCAGCCATACCGGGCGGAAATGTCAAGAAAGGCGACGTCTCGAAGGCGGTCGTCGTGCGAACAAAGAAAGAGTACCGGCGCCCCGACGGATCGTACATCCGCTTCGACGAAAACGCGGCGGTTCTGTTGAACCCACAGGGTGAGCCTCGCGGCACACGAATCTTTGGTCCGGTAGCGCGTGAATTGCGCGAGCGTCAGTATATGCGCATCGTGTCACTCGCCCCCGAGGTCCTTTAGGCCGCAAACACGAGAACCATGTCGAGCAAACTACACGTTAAGAAGGGCGACGTTGTCAGAGTCGTCGCCGGTAACGAAAAAGGCAAGGAGGGCAAGATCCTCCGCGTGTTTCCGGCACGCGACCGCGTCATCGTTGAGGGCGTGAACATGCGCATCCGGCACATGAAGCCGTCGCAGGCTTATCCGCAGGGTGGCCGCGTGGAACGCGAGATGCCGATTCACGTGTCGAACGTCATGCCGCTTGACCGAAAGGGCGTACCGACGCGCGTGGGCCGAAAGGCCATCGAAGATTCCGAAACTGGAAAGACCCGCTGGGTGCGTTACGCGAAGACGACCGGCGAAGAACTGGATAACTAGTCCCACGGGACAGCAGCA
Organism: Rhodothermia bacterium; assembly: GCA_030431165.1. Lineage (GTDB taxonomy): Bacteria > Bacteroidota > Rhodothermia > Rhodothermales > JABDKH01 > JANQRN01. The sequence goes on from JAUIJQ010000077.1 coordinate 1,210, forward strand.
ATGAGCTCGTATACACCAAGACTCAAAAAGGTTTACCACGACGACGTCGTCGCCGCACTGCAGAAGCAGTTCGACTACGCGAACGTCATGGAGACGCCGCGTCTGCAGAAGATCGTGGTCAACAAGGGCGTTGGCGATGCCGTCGCGAACAAGAAGGCACTGACCGATGCCGTGGAGCAGGTGCGGAAGATTACCGGTCAGCACCCGGTGACCGTGGGCGCCAAGAAGAGCGTCTCGAACTTCAAGCTCCGTCAGGGCATGCCGGTCGGCGTGTACGTCACACTACGTGGCGACCGCATGTGGGACTTCCTGGATCGACTGATCTCGCTGGCACTGCCAAGGGTTCGCGACTTTCGCGGTATCCCTGACAAGAGCTTCGACGGTCGGGGCAACTACTCGCTCGGGATCAAGGAGCAAATCATCTTTCCGGAGATCGACATCGACAAGATCGACAAGATCGACGGCATGGATGTCACGTTTGTGACATCAGCTACGACAGACGAACAGGCGCTCGCCCTGCTGAAGGGATTGGGGATGCCGTTTGTACGTCGAGAGCAAGACGGCAACGGACTAAGCTAAGCATAGCAATGGCAAAGAAGAGTTGGATGGCACGCGAGCGTAAGCGGCAGCGCATGGTTGCCAAGTACGCGGCAAAGCGTCGGGCGCTCAAAGAGGCGGAAGACTGGGAGGGACTACAGAAGCTTCCTCGCGACGCCTCTCCCGTTCGGATGCACAACAGGTGCCCGTTGACGGGTCGCTCGCGTGGCTACATCCGGAAGTTTGGAATCTCACGAATTGTATTCAGGGAGATGGCCCTCGCAGGCAAGATCCCCGGGGTACGCAAGTCCTCCTGGTAGAATGAGCGGAGTTACCGATCCGGTTGCGGATTACCTCACAAGAATCCGAAACGCCCAGCAGGCGCGCCATCGCTATCTCGACGTCCCGGCGTCGAAGCTGAAGCGAGCCATGACACAGATTCTCGTGGACAAGGGCTACGTGTCCAAGTTCATCAACGTCGACGATGGGAAGCAGGGGCTCCTGCGCATCTACCTCAAGTACGGTGCAAACGGGCAGCCGGCGATCAAGAACCTGCGGCGCATCTCACGGCCTGGTCTACGTCGGTACGTAGATGCCCGGACCACGGTGCGCGTGCGCAGCGGGCTGGGAATCGCAATACTGTCGACGTCGCACGGGGTCATGACCGACAAGGAAGCGCGACGCATCAACGTAGGCGGCGAAGTACTCGCATACGTCTACTAGTCCACTATCCAATCGCAGTCGACCAAGAAAGGAAATCATAATGTCGCGAATTGGACTTTTGCCGATCACGGTGGCCGAGAAGGTCAGCATCGATATTGGCAAGAACAATGTTGTAACAGTGAAGGGACCGAAGGGCGAACTTTCGCTCCAGGTTGACCCCGACATCAAGGTTGCACTTGCTGACGGCGAGCTCACCGTCTCCCGGCCAACCGAACAGAAACGCCACAAGTCGATGCACGGCCTGTACCGGTCGCTCATTGACAACATGGTCACGGGTGTCTCCGAAGGATTCCGGCGGCAACTCGAAATCATCGGCGTCGGCTTCCGCGCGTCCATCTCAAACGGCGTGCTCGAACTGGCGCTCGGTTTTTCGCACCCGATCTACTTCGTGCCGCCTGAAGGCGTCTCGATCTCGGTCGAAGAGGCTCGCGGCAAGAACACCATTATCACGATCGACGGAATTGACAAGCAGCTCGTCGGACAGGTTGCGGCCAAGATCCGGAGCCTGCGGCCGCCAGAGCCCTACAAGGGCAAGGGTGTACGCTACGTCAACGAGTATGTGCGCCGGAAGGCCGGAAAGACCGCTGCGCGGTAGGCACTCCGCATAACAAAGGCAGAATCACGAAGCGATGGCAAGGAACAGGAAACTCGAGCGGCGTAAGCGTGTCAAGCGCGGCATCCGCCGGAAGATATCGGGTACGGCTGAACGTCCGCGGTTGAGCGTATTCCGCTCAAACCGCCACATGTACGCGCAGCTTATCGATGATATCGAAGGCCGCACCCTGGCGTCGGCGAGTACATTTGCCGGTGTCGAGGGAGACTCGCCGGTAGCTGCCGCTGAACAGGTTGGCGTACAGCTGGCCGAGAAGGCAAAGGCGGCAGGCGTTACCACGGCTGTCTTCGACAGGAACGGGTATCGATATCACGGAAGAGTAAAGGCGGTTGCTGAAGGTGCCCGCAAAGGAGGCCTGGAGGTCTAGACCCGGCTATAAGCCGAGAAGAACGTATGGCACGAGGAAGAGCACGTAAAAGCAAAGAGCAGGCTGAGGTCACATCCGATCTGATCGAACGCCTCGTATCGGTAAAGCGCGTCGCAAAGGTCGTGAAAGGCGGTCGCCGCTTCTCCTTCAACGCTGTTGTCGTTGTTGGGGATGGAAGCGGACGCGTCGGAATCGGTCTGGGCAAAGCCAATGAGGTTGCGAACGCAATCTCGAAGGGCACCGACGACGCCAAGAAGAACATGGTGTTCGTGCCGAGCCGCAAAGGTACCGTCCCGCACCAGGTGATCGGGAAGCAGGACGCAGGTCGTGTGCTGCTCAAGCCCGCAGCGCCGGGTACCGGTGTCATCGCCGGCGGCGGTGTGCGTGCCGTGCTTGAGTGCGCGGGCTTCACCGACATCCTGTCGAAGTCGCTGGGATCAAGTAATCCCCACAACCAGGTTAAGGCCACCATGGACGCACTGCGCCGACTCGAGGACCCGATCGAGGTTGCGAAGCGCCGCGGTGTTCCTCTCTCACGCGTATTTGAAGGCTAGAACAGCGGAATGGCTCAGATCAAGATCACACAGACAGGCAGCAGGATCCGCCAGACGGCGCGCCAGAAGAGAACACTGGATGCGCTTGGCCTCCGCCGGATGCACCAGTCGGTTGTCCTGAACGACACCCCGCAGATCCGCGGAATGGTCGCGAAGGTCAGCCACCTGGTCGCGGTGTCTGCGACCGACGCTGCGCCCGCGGCGAAAAAGAAGGCGGCGAAGAAAGCAGCCGCGAAGAAGCCGGCAGCAAAGAAAGCAGCGGCTAAGAAGTCGGCGGCCAAGAAAACAGCCACCAAGAAGACTGCCACCAAGAAAACGGCAGCCAAGAAAACGACGGCTAAGAAAACGGCAGCCAAGAAGACCGCCGCGAAAAAGGCTGACGCCGCACCGGCAGCCGAAGCCGATTCAAAAGAGTAGCACCTGAAATCGAGTCCGGTTCCTGCCGGGCGTTATAGATACAATCATGGACCTCAGCAAACTCAAGCCGGCGGCCGGATCAACGCGAAAGCGCAAGCGCATTGCTCGCGGCGTGGGATCAGGGTACGGTGGTCACAGTGCCACGCGTGGCGACAAAGGACAGAAGAGCCGTTCGGGCGCCAGCATTCCCGCGTGGTTTGAAGGCGGACAGATGCCGCTGCAGCGTCGCATTCCGAAGTTCGGATTCAAGAACCGGTTCCGTAAGCAGTACAAAGCCGTAAACGTGGACGCACTTGCTGCGCTCGTTGAGGCTGGTCGCATCGAGGCCGGAAAGATCTCACCAGAGTCGCTTCGTGCGGCAGGCGTAATCGGCAAGTCTGATCTCGTCAAGATCCTCGGGGCAGGAGAGATCTCTGTGGCGGTCACGGTGTCGGCGCATGCGTTCAGCGCCTCCGCGAAAGAGAAGATCGAGAAGGCGGGCGGATCAACATCCGTTGTTGAATAACGCCAGCAAGTAGCGAAGCTCATACCCCAGAAGCCTACAGCCCGCAAGCATCACGATGGCCGGTTTTACCGAAAGCCTCAGAAACATCTGGAAGATCGAGGACCTGCGTAAGCGGATTATCTACACGCTTTCGCTGCTCATCGTGTACCGGTTTGGTGCGTTTGTCACCCTGCCGGGCGTAGATGCAAGCATCCTCGCCAACATCAACCAGACGAGAGACGCAAACGATCTCTTTGGTTTCATCGACATGTTCGTCGGCGGGGCATTCAGTGCGGCCGGCATCTTCGCACTCGGGATCATGCCGTACATCACGGCTTCGATTATCATCCAGCTTATGGGTGCGGTCGTTCCCTACTTCCAGAAGCTCCAGCGCGAGGGCGAAGAAGGACGACGAAAGATCACGCAGCTTACGCGCTACGGAACCATCCTGATTACCGCCGTCCAGTCGATCGGATTTGCGATCAACCTCATGTACGGGGTCACCGGTCAGGCAGTCATCATCCCGCGGACGTTCTTCATCGTTTCAACCGTAATCGTCCTGACGGCGGGTACGATGTTCGTCATGTGGCTCGGTGAGCGTATTACCGAAGACGGCATCGGGAACGGCATATCACTGATCATCATGATCAGCATCATTGCGTCCCTGCCGCAGTCGCTGATCAACGAGTTCGAACTCAAGTCGAACCTGTTCATTTTCCTGATTGAGATTGGTGTCTTTGCACTGGTTACCGCGGGTGTGGTACTGGTCACGCAGGGCATGCGCCGAATACCCGTGCAATACGCGAAGCGGGTCGTCGGGCGAAAGGTATACGGGGGTACAACCCAGTATCTGCCGCTACGCGTCAATGCGGCAGGCGTCATGCCGATCATCTTTGCCCAGTCGATCATGTTCGTGCCCGCTACGATCGCTTCGTTCTTCCCGGACAGCGTGTCGATGCAACAGTTCGGTGCGTGGTTTACAGATATCTCGGGCGTTGGCTATTCGATTGTCTTCTTCCTGATCTGTGTGTTCTTCACCTACTTCTACACGGCGATCGCTGTGAATCCGAAGGAGATGGCTGACACCATGAAGCGCCAGGGCGGATTTATTCCCGGGATCAGGCCGGGCAAGCAGACATCCGAGTTCATCGACAACATTCTGACCCGCATCACGCTCCCGGGCGCCATCTTCCTCGGGTTTGTTGCCATCCTTCCAGCTTTTGCGATCCGGGCAGGTATCTCCGCGGGTTTTGCACTGTTCTTTGGCGGGACGAGTCTCCTCATTCTTGTCGGTGTGGCGCTTGATACACTGCAGCAGATTGAGAGCCACCTCTTGATGCGGCACTACGACGGATTTATGAAAACCGGACGAGTGAGGGGCCGCAGATAACGTGAGTCTGATCAGTCTCAAATCGGATCGTGATCTGGAGGCACTTCGGGCGGCCGCCGACCTTGTCAGCCGTACGCTGGCAGAGGTTGCGACGCACGTGCGCCCAGGTGTCACAACGATGGACCTCGACAGGGTCGCTGAGACGTTTGTGCGTGACCACGGTGCTGAACCCGCGTTCAAAGGCTACAAGGTGGGCCGAGCCGTCTTCCCGGCGACGCTTTGCACCTCGATCAATGACGTCGTCGTCCACGGAATCCCGGATGACGCTCCGATAGAAGAAGGACAGATCCTTACGGCCGATTGCGGCGTTGTCCTCGATGGGTTCTATGGTGATAGCGCCTACACGTTTGCGGTTGGGGAGATTTCGGATGAGCTGGCCGGCCTTTGTGCCGCCACCTACGATTCGCTGCTTGCAGGAATCAGCTTCGCGGTAGCCGGCGGACGCGTGGGAGATATCTCCTCAGCGGTTCAGCAGCATTGTGAGCGCCTTGGCTACGGCGTTGTTCGCGACCTGGTCGGCCATGGTATCGGCCGGTCCCTGCACGAAGCGCCGCAGGTGCCGAATTTTGGACGCCGGGGCGTTGGGCGCAAGCTCAAGCATGGCATGACGATGTGCATTGAGCCCATGATCACGCTTGGTGCGCCTGACGTAAGCACAGACGACGACATGTGGACGATTCGCACCGTGGACGGTCGTGCCGCGGCGCACTACGAGCACATGATTGCCGTGCTGAAGGGAGGTCCGGAGGTGCTGACGACGTTTGAGCACATAGAGAAGGTAGTCCCGGCACCGTATCGCCAACCGGCTGAACAAAACGGATGAGTAGAGGTACAACCCAGTCTGTCGCTCCGCCACGCCGGTGGAAATACGGCAGGTGCGTTTGACGCCTCCAGAAATTGAATCGCAACGCCAAACGGCAACTGAAAACAGGCCCAGAACGATGAAAGTCCGCGCAAGCGTGAAGAAACGCAGCTCTGACGACAAGATTATCCGTCGCAAAGGGCGCGTCTACGTTATCAACAAGAAGAACCCCAAGCACAAGCAGCGCCAGGGGTAAGGCAGTAGAGCAACGGCATGGCACGAATCGCTGGAGTTGATATTCCCGACCACAAGCGTGGTGAGATCGCCCTCTCGTATATCTACGGGGTGGGCAAGTCCCGCGCGGTAGAGATTCTCAACCGCGTCGGTCTGGATCCAAACACAAAACCGGGCCAGTGGTCAGAAGATGACACCCGAAAGGTGCGCCGTCTGGTCGAGGACGAATACGTCGTCGAGGGGCAGCTCCGCACCGAGGTCCAGATGAGCATCAAGCGGCTCATGGACGTTGGATGTTACCGCGGGCTTCGTCACCGACGTGGTCTGCCCGTTCGTGGGCAACGAACCCAGACGAACGCCAGAACGCGGAAAGGCCGCAAAAAGACTGTGGCGGGCAAGAAGAAGGCACCGCGCAAGTAGAACTCCCAGCTGAACAGAGTCGCAAACCGACATGGCGAAACAGAAGCGCGCGCGTACCGTCCGCAAGAAGAAAGTTGTCGTTGAATCCAACGGCCAGGCCCACATCCGGGCTACGTTCAACAACGTGCTGGTCACGCTGACCGATCAGTACGGGAACACCATTTCCTGGGCGAGCTCGGGAAAGATGGGCTTCAAGGGAAGCCGCAAGAACACGCCATATGCCGCGCAGGTTGCGTCGTCGGCTGCGGCGAAAGAAGCGTACGACCTCGGTCTCAGACGGGTCGACGTATTTGTCAAGGGGCCCGGCTCGGGTCGTGAATCTGCCATCCGGGCGCTGTCGGCGTCGGGACTGGAGATCGCCACAATCCGAGACGTCACGCCCATTCCACATAACGGCTGTCGGCCACCGAAGCGCCGCCGCGTCTGACGCGTCACTCGCTTCGCAATAAGCCCGACTACGGGGTACCCCCGTACGTTTGCCCCCGCACAGCAGCCCCGCTGCTGCGCGTATACAAACGAGGATAAGTATATATGGCCCGATATAGAGGAGCCAAACAGAAGGTCGCGCGCCGGTTCAAGGAGCCGATCTTTGGTCCCAGCAAATCGCTCGAGCGAAAGCCGTACGGCCCCGGCCAGCATGGTCGGTCACGGCGCCGCAAAGAGAGCGAGTATTCGATTCAGCTCAAGGAGAAGCAGAAAGCCAAGTACACCTACGGGCTGCTTGAACGCCAATTCCGGAAGACCTTCGAGAAGGCCGCCCGCAAAAAAGGCGTCACCGGCGAAAACCTGCTTCGCTTCCTTGAGTCGCGCCTCGACAATACCGTCTTCAGACTCGGTATCGGTGCGACGCGGCGTCAGGCACGGCAGTTTGTCACCCACCGCCACATCATGGTCAATGGCGGGATCGTGAACATCCCGTCGTACCAGCTCAAGCCGGGTGACATCGTTTCCGTGCGCCCGAAAAGCCGGAGCATTGAGCCGATTCGCGAATCCGTTCGCGGCTCGCGGCGGCAGTACCCCTGGCTTGAGGTCGATCGGAAAGAAATGACCGGCAAGTTCCTCGACTACCCGACGCGGGAGGACATCCCGGAAAATATCCGCGAGCAGCTGATCGTGGAATTGTACTCGAAGTAGACCCTGTGCCTTTAGCGCACACGGTTTCTTTCAAACCCTAGGACGAACGAACACATGAGCACGCACGGGATTCAGATGCCAGACGTCGTGGAAATGGACATGGTTTCAGACACCGTCGGCCGATTCACGATCCAGCCGCTCGAGCGCGGCTACGGCGTTACGCTCGGCAATGCGCTGCGACGCGTACTCCTGTCGTCGCTGACAGGCGTTGCCATCACGGCGATCAAGATCGACGGCGTACAACACGAGTTCTCGACAATCGAAGGTGTTGCCGAGGATGTCGCAGATATCATCCTCAACCTCAAAGGTGTCCGCTTCCGGGCCACGAACGAGATGGACTCAACCGTCCACCTCTCACTCGCCGGCCCCGGCGCGTGGACCGCGAAAGACATCGGCGACGCGACGAATGAGTACGAGGTTCTCAACCCCGATCATCACATCGCCACCCTTGACAAGTCGGCCAAGATCGTTGCCGAACTCCGGATGGGACGCGGCAGAGGCTACGTTCCGTCAAACGAGAACAAGCACGAAGACGACCCGATCGGAATCATCGCCGTAGACTCGATCTTCACGCCGATCAAGAACGTGAAGTACACCGTTACACCAACGCGCGTTGGCCAGCGGATCGACTACGAACGCCTCGAGGTAGAGGTGATGACAGATGGCTCGGTCAGCCCTGAAGAGGCGCTGGCACAGGCCTCGACGATCCTTCGCGACCACGTGAACCTGTTCATCAAGATGGACAGCGAACCACGCCAGCCAGAGGAAGAGACCGTCGTTGATGCTGAGGTCCAGCGTATCCGCGAACTGCTTTCGCAG
>JAUIJQ010000078.1 GCA_030431165.1 Rhodothermia bacterium
GGCGCCTTTCATCAGCGCAAACGTCGCAACTACCGAAACGGGAATCGACAATCCGACGATGACGGTCGGACGGAAGTCGCGAAGGAAGAGGTATAAGATCAGAACGGCAAGCAACCCGCCGATCATCGCGGCATCAACAACGTTGTCGATCGAGTTCTTGATAAATGTCGACTGGTCGTAGACAATCGTCATCGCGGTGCCGGCAGGGAGGATGCTATCCAGCCGCTCAGCCTCTGCGCGCGCGGCACGTGCAACCGTCACGGTGTTGGCATCACCCTCTTTGTAGATCGCAATTTCGATGGCCTCGCGCCCGTTGATGCGCGTGACTGCCTCGCGTTCTTTGTGTCCGAGCTGCACCGTCGCGACGTCGCGCAGATACACCGGCGTAATGCCGGATGCATCAACGATGACATCCGCCATTTCCGAGACGGATTCAAACTGGTTGACGGTGCGCACGAGATACTGCTGCGTGCCTTCTTCCAGCCGGCCGCCGGACAGGTTCACGTTCTCGGCACGCAGGACGCTGGCGACGTCGTCGTAGGTGAGGTTGTATTTGTCGAGGTTGTCGGGGTCAACAAGTACCTGGACTTCATCTTCAAATCCGCCGCTGATCTTGACGGCGGCGACGCCGGTGGTTGACTCGAGACGTTTCTTGATCTGCTCGTCGGCAAATCGTCGGAGAATCGTCAGCGCGCCTTCGTCGGTTGCGTTCGCGGAGCGGGCGTTGGACGACGCGATCCCGGATGTCGCCATGCCGGATGTCGCCATGCCGGCTGTCGCGGCGACTAGTGTTGCGTTGGCGCCGGCGGGAGCGGGTTGCTCGCGCGCTGGGGGATCACCGGTGTAGTAGATCCCATAACGCATGACCGGGTCGAGCGACGGATCAAAACGCAGAATAAGCGGGCGCTCCGCGTCGAGTGGGAGTGCAAGTGCGTCGAGGTTTTCACGTACGTCCTGCCGCGCGACGTCCATGTTGGTGCCCCACGCAAACTCCAGGACTACGTCAGACTGGCCCGTGCGCGATATCGAGTTGATTTCCTGGACGTTCTTGACGACTCCAAGAACTTCCTCGATCGGTTTTGTGATCAGGTTCTCGATTTCAACCGGAGCCGCGCCAACATATTCTGTGCGCACGGTGAGCGTCGGATATGACAGATCCGGCAGGAGATTGAGCTTAAGCTGCGACAGCGAGACGAGTCCGAAGATCCCAATCGCGATGGTGAACATCGCGATCGTCACGCGCCGCCGTGTGGCGGTTTCGATGAGTCTCATTCGTTGATGACAACTACGTGAGCACTGTCGCGAAGATTGTTCTGACCAATCGTGATGACCTGGTCACCTTCAGCAACGCCTTGCACAAGCTCGATCATCGATGCGTCGGCAAATCCGGTCACTACCTGCGTTCGGTGTGCGAGCGAATCGCGGATCGCAAAGACTGTCTGTTCGTCGTCTTCCGTAAGCACTGCTGTGCGCGGCACGAGGATCGCGTCTGTGCGCGTCTCGTACACGATGTTGACGCGTCCGAACATGCCTGGCTTGAGTTGCCGAGATCGATCCGAAACCTCGACGGTTACCTTGAACGTGCCGGTTTCCGGATCAACGATGGGGGACACACGCTTGATGCGACCGGGGAAAACGTCGCCCGCCATGGCATCAACGCGAACCTCAGCGCGCTGGCCCACGCGTAGTTTGTTCAACTCACGCTCGGGCACGTACAGCACAGCGAGGAGGGGATCGAAGTCGGTGATCCGGAACGTCTGCGCGTTGGTTTGCACCATGTTGCCGACCTTGACAAAGCGTTCGGAGATCACGCCGGATATCGGTGCGCGCACCATCGTGTATTCAACCTGCAATTCAGCGAGATCAAAGGCCGCCTTCTGTGCGTCGTAGTTGCTGCGAACAGCCTCGTATTCCTCAGCGGAGACAAGCTGCTTTTCGAACATCTCTTTCTGGCGCGCCGCTTCGCGCTCGAGCTGCTCGAGGGTCACGCGAGCGCGCTCCATGTCCAGTGCCAGGCGCTGGTCGTCGAGTTTGGCGAGAGGCGTTCCCGCCTCGACGTAGGACCCCTCTTCCACGAAGATCTCTTCGACGATTCCCCCGGCCTTGGCAACAACGAAGGCTTCTTCTTCGGCTTCAAGCGTTGCCGTTCCGGAGAAGAAGGCTGAAATGCTGCCGCGAGTGGCTACCGCAGCCTCAACGGGGACTGCGGGAAGCTGCTCTGCCTGATCTTCTGTTTCCGGGCTCTGGGAGTTGGCTTCGCTGCCGCATCCGCTGTTAATGAGCGGAGCAGTGGCGATGAGCAGCACGGGAAATAGTCGAAATCGCATAGTGTGTGTGGTGTGGTGACCGGCGTGCAGGCCATGCGTACGGGGGCTGTCCCGACGGGTTACACGGCACAACTCTGGGGAGACACGTGTGAAGTGCCGGAGTTGTTACAGCGAGGCGCGATTCGGCGTCTGGCGCAGCCTGATCGTTTTGGCTGCCGGCGCCGCCCGCGTAGCGATTCCTAACGATAGCGGCGCAGCCCCGTAACGACGCCTACTGCTTCCCGGTCAGTATCCGGATGCGTGCCAACTGGTTGGCGGCCGTCAGATAAAGCGTGCGTCCGTCGTCACCAAACGCACAGTTGGCAACGGCCGAACCGGTGCCGATTGTGCCGAGATGGTTACCGTCAGGCGAGAAGACAAGCACCCCACCGGGACCCGTGCCGAAGATGTTGCCTGCCGCGTCGATCTTCATCCCGTCGGGCAAACCCGGATTTGTCGCAACCAGACTCGTCGCGTCAAAAAACACCCGCCGGTTGGACACCGACCCCGCACCGTCCACGTCGTATGCCATCCATACAGCGTGATCGGGGTCTGAGTTCGAAACGTACATCGTCGCGCCATCCGGCGAAAACGCGATCCCGTTTGGGCGCGTCAGCAATCCGTCCAACAACTCCATTGTGCCATCAGCGGCAAGTCGATAGACACCGTTGTGCGGCTGCTCGCGAAGCGGTGAAGTATCACCATCGGGCAACCCGTACGGCGGATCCGTGAAGTACAGGTCGCCGTTCGGGCCAAAGACAACGTCGTTCGGGCTGTTCAGCCGCCGCCCCTGAAACGCGTCAATAATCGTGGAGAACGTAGCGGTGTCGGAGTTCAGTCCAGCCGTTGCGGGGTCTTGGTCAAGCCGCGCCACGCGCCGGTCGCCGTGTTGAGCAATAATGAGGCTGCCGTTTGCATCCAGCGTCATGCCATTCGATCCGCCTTCGCCTTTCCACGCCTCGTCACTCGTCAGGCCTGACGGATCGAGGAAGATGGCTGCGCTTGTGTCGCCTTCCTGCCAGCGGTACATCTTGTTGGTGGGGACATCCGAAAACAACAGGAACGGTCCGTCGCTGATCCAGACTGGTCCTTCCGACCACTGAAACCCGGTTGCGAGGCGCTCAGGCCGTGTGCCGGGCGCAATGATGTCGTCGATACGCGGGTCGAGTCGCTGAACGTTGCCTATCGTCTGATAGGTCATGCTGATTCCTCTGTCGGTGATTGTATCCGGATTTTCCTCGGCACATCCCCGGGTGCCGGCAATCAGCGCTGTGGCGGCCAGGGCAAGTGTCGGTGCGTGTTTGAGCATGGGTCAAGATAACCCCCGTGGTCTCGGAACCGCCACGTATCTTCGCGACAGGTCGTTCGGCGACGCCGTCACTTCGGTCATCCATTTGAACAACACTCCAATGTCGACTTCTGAATCGCGCGGATCTGCGGCTGATTCCACGGCCTCGGCAGCCGTACGGGACGCCGCGCGGTGTTCGTTCTTTCCCGCGGATGGTCAATGTGCGCTGCTCGTTCACGGGGGCGCGTGGGCCATTCCTGACGAAGAAGTCCCCGACTACAAGCGCGGACTGCGCGATGCTGTCGCAGTAGGCAGCAAGGCGTTGCAGGAGGGTGCCGCCGCGATCGACGTTGTCGCTTCGGTTGTGGCATCGATGGAGTCGAGCGGATGTTTCGACGCCGGACGCGGCGCCGTTTTGACTGAAGACGGAACGGTTGAGCTTGATGCCGGCATCATGCGCGGCAGCGACCTGGCGTGGGGCGCTGTCGGAGCGGTGCGACGAGTCGCTGAACCCATCGGCGTTGCGCGGTTGCTTGTCGTCCAGGGCGACGGATCGGTCAGGCTGCTTGTCGCGGATGGTGCTGAGCGTTTTGCCGCCGCACACGGCATCCAACTTGTCGACAACGAGGTGCTTGTTTGTGAGCGAGAAGTACGCCGACTCAACGACCTGCGGCAGCGTACGCACTACCACACCAGCCACACGTTTCTTCCGGCAGAGGGGCCACGCGGGACCGTCGGGTGCGTCGTCCGCGACTTGAGCGGCGCGCTTGCAGCGGCGACGTCAACGGGCGGTACCCCGAATCGACCGTCGGGACGCGTCGGCGACAGTCCGCTACCTGGCTGCGGATTCTACGCGACGCCGCACGCGGCCGCCAGCGCTACGGGCTGGGGTGAGGGTATCGCCACGGTGCTGCTGTGCGGCTCAGCGACCGGTGCCGTCGAGGGGGGAGCAAATGTGCGCGACGCCGTTGAGCGCTCACTCAGCATCCTCGGTAGCCGCGTCAGGAACCCAGATGGGTCACCGGCAACCGCCGGCATGATTGTGCTCGACCGGGAGGGGAATGGTGCCATCGGGTACACGACGCCGCGTATGGCGCGCGCCGTCTGGCGTCCCGGGCGCGATGCGATTGTAGTCGTTGAGTAGCCGGCCGCGGCAGACGATCGGCCATCACTGCACACTGCCCAGCGTAAACGCCGCTTGTCCCGGCAGCACGGGTTGCACCCAGGCCTGTTCGAAATCACCCTCCTGATACGGGTTCTCTTTGAGTCTACCCGATGTGACAACAGCGCGAACATATAAGTCGTTGTCACGCAGCGTGTAAGACCCCTCAGTGCCACTGATGGATGAGGCGATGTTGCCGGAGCTGCCATTGGCCTCGAAGATGTCGATCTCCGTGTATTCATCGCCGCCGGTTGCAGGATAGTCAGTCGTTGTGGTTACAAAGTCGATTCGGAATGCCCCTTTTTCTACATCACCCGGGTCAACCGAAACCGTGAGCGTACTGCCATCAAAATGAACGCCCGAGAGCGTCACGCCGGAACTTGCATAGAAAGCACCACGCTCCATTGCTTCCAGGATGGGCTCGGTCCCGAGCTGGTCGGCATTAACCATTATCCAGCCGCGGCCGGGGTTACTTACGTCGAGGCCAAGGCGCAGGAAGTTGTGCGCGTCGTCGGTGGCGATGCCGTACAACACGTCCCCTCCGCGAACAAGGCGCTCTGCAAGGACGACGTCCCAAAGGTCTTCCATCGAGAGGTGCGTGGAGTCGCCTTCGTTGCGCACTGCGGGGTGCCCGTTATAGACCTCGAAAAACTGCTCACCCTGAAGGAAGACGAGGTCAGCAGGTGTAAGGCCCCAGACAAAGTTGGGATGATTTACGTGCGGCACGATCCGCTCGCCGGTTTCTTCGCGTTGAGCGAGTACGGCATCCACGTTTCGCTGGAGCACATCGAACACGGAACTACCTTGCTGCGGCGCGATCATGCGCTGGATGTTGGTGGCGTTCAGGTGGATCGGGTGCCCGTCGTATCCGTCAGTTATCTCTTCGGATTGAAACAGGAGGAAGTCATCGGATTCAAACAAACCGCGATACTCTTCCAGCGTCTTCAGGCGCACCCACGTGGTGCCGCTCGAATCGATGTGCTCTGCCCAGTCGTCACCAAAGCGGGCGCGGTAAGCATCGAGTCGGTCTATGCCGTCGAGTCCGACAGCGGCGGGCAGCGTGCGCCACCGGTTGCCCTCTTGCAGGGTGTTGTGGTCGGAGATCGCCAGGAAGTTGTAGTCGCGTGAGGCGTACCAGTCCACGATCATCTCAGGGAAGTGGTCACCGTCGCTCCACAGGGAGTGGGTGTGCAGGTTGCCTTTGTGCCAGTTGGCGTTGTCTGTGGCTGATCCGCAGCCGGATAAGCCGATCGCCAGCATCAGCATCGCGAAAACGGCCTTGGGTTTGGGCGTGGCCTTGACGTTCGCGTCGGCGTCGGCCTTCGGCCTGGCGTTCGCATTGGATGTCGAATAAGGCGCGGGTGGGCAACAGGCTCGATTTAAGTAAGTCAGCGACATGTCAGATCGGTATGGAGGCAGAAGCATCCGGGAATATCGGATACTCCGCTGACGTGCGCGTTACGGAAACCGTATTATCCGTCCCCGTCCTATACTGCCGATTCGAATGCCGGACGCCGTCCTCGGTATATCAGCGTTTTACCACGATTCTGCTGCCTGCCTCGTGCGCGACGGGCAGATTGTCGCCGCGGCGCAGGAGGAGCGGTTTTCACGGCGCAAGCACGACCATCGCTTTCCGCATAACGCGGTGGCCTATTGCCTCGACGCAGCCGGATATGATCCCCGCATAGGCGCTGATATTCGACGTGCGGCGGGTTTCGTCGGCAGCGCCGGTGGAGATGGGGATGAAGAGGCCGACGATGTCTTTGGTCTTGGGCGCCTTGATCCTGACGAGCTAGTCGTCGCGTTTTATGACAAGCCGTGGCTCAAGTTTGAGCGGCTGCTGGAGACGTACGTCGCGTTTGCGCCGAAGGGCCTGCGTTCTTTCCTGGCATCCATGCCCCTCTGGCTGAAAGAGAAGCTGTGGATGGATCAGACCATCAAGCGCGCCGTCGGATACGAAGGGCAGGTCTACTACCCGGAACACCACCAGTCTCACGCTGCCTCCGCTTTCCTGGCGTCTCCGTTTGAGCGGGCGGCCGTGCTGACAATGGATGGTGTGGGTGAGTGGGCAACTGCGAGTTGGGGCGTGGGTTCGGGGACGTCGGTGACGCTGTCGCATGAGTTGCGCTTTCCACACAGCCTCGGATTGCTTTACACCGCGTTTACCTACTACACCGGCTTCCGGGTTAACTCGGGCGAGTATAAGGTGATGGGGTTGGCGCCGTACGGCGAGCCCCGATTTGCCGATCTGATCCTCGAGCATCTCGTTGATCTGAAAGACGACGGGTCGTTCAGGCTCGATCAGCGGTACTTCAACTACTGCACGGGGCTCACGATGACGAGCCCCGAATTCCATGCGCTGTTTGGCGGAGAACCTCGCCGGCCCGAGAGTGAAATATCTCAGCGAGACATGGACTTGGCGGCATCAGTTCAGAAAGTAGTTGAGATTGTTGTCAGTCGTATGGCGCGGCATGTTCGGCGCGAAACGGGCGAGCGGAAGCTCTGTCTTGCCGGCGGCGTCGCACTGAACTGCGTCGCAAACGGCAAGGTGCTTCGTGAGGGTACCTTTGACGATGTCTGGATACAGCCGGCTGCCGGTGATGCCGGCGGCGCACTGGGCGCCGCGCTTCACGTGTGGCACGACGTGCTGGGCAATCCGCGCACGGTAGACGGCCGTACCGACAGGCAACACCGTAGTCTACTTGGCCCGTCGTATTCGAACGATTCGATCAAGTCATGGCTCGAATCGGAGTCGCTGCCGTTCTACAGGCCGGCCACGGATGCTGAACGCCACGCCCTCATCGCTGAACTTATCGATGCCGGCAATGTCGTCGGACACTTCGAAGGGCGGATGGAGTTTGGGCCCCGCGCCCTCGGCTCGCGCAGCATCCTTGGTGACCCGCGTAGCCCGAAGATGCAGTCACTCATCAACCTCAAGATCAAGTACCGCGAGTCGTTCCGGCCCTTTGCACCTGCCGTGCTTGAGGAGCACGCATCGGATTACTTCGACCTGGACGTGCCGTCGCCTTACATGTTGCTCGTGGCGCCGGTGGCGATGGAACGGCGCACTGTGCTTGGTGAAGAGGGGAAGGCGGAGCGATTTGGGCTGGACAGGCTGCACCTCATTCGTAGTGAGATTCCGGCCGTCACGCACGTTGACTACTCCGCCCGCGTACAGACGGTCGACGAGACGTCCAACGCGGGCCTGCGCGGTGTGCTCGAAGCATTCTATGAACGGACCGGTTGTCCGGTGCTGATTAACACATCGTTCAACGTTCGCGGCGAGCCGATAGTCTGTACGCCGCAGGATGCCTACGCTTGTTTTATGCGTACCGAGATGGATGTGCTTGTCCTGGAGAATTGCATTCTCCGCAAAGAGGAGCAGCCTGCCGTTGAAAGTGCTCCGCTTCGCGAGCAAGTGTTAACAGACTTCAACCCCGACTAACCATGCGAAAATCTAAGCGGGCGCTGCGCAAATTCGGTGTCACGATGGCCGTGGCGTTCGGTCTGTTTGCACTGCTGTTCTGGTGGCGTGACCGTTCATGGTGGCCCTATGTTGCTGGTGTCGCGGGTTTTTTTCTGATCGCGGGATTGCTCGTGCCATCCGTGCTGCGGCCCATTGAAAAGGGATGGATGAAGGTGGCTGAGCTTCTGGGCGCCGTCATGACACGCGTTGTGCTGACGATTGGCTTTGCGCTCGCGGTAACGCCGGTCGGGATCATCATGCGGCTTCGACGCAAGAACCTGCTCGGACTCAACTTTGACCGGGACGCTGCTACTTACTGGGAGCCCGTGGAGTCAGAGGGACCAGCTTCACGTCCGGACAAGCCGTACTGAGCGTGGTCGGCGTTATCCCGCCGTTGGTGCAGCGTTTGGCGCTGCGATTGGCGCAGCCTCTCTTTCGTTTGGCAGGACATCCGTTAGCGTGGCGGACAGCAGCGCCCACATCTTCGGGATGTTATCCGGATTGAACAGGTTCATCGCCGGTACGCCGGACAGGCGCTTGACCAGCTCGACTCCCGCGAGCGTGTTGGTTGCGATACCGGTAACGAAGGTCGGCTTGCGCCCAAAGGCGTTCACGGCGCCAAGTACTGCATACGGGTCGGACGCGCACAACACCGTCGCACGAACCTGGTCCTTGATTGCTTCAATCGCGATGTCACCGTTGTAGGGTTCAAGCGGTGAGGAGCCGATCTCGATTACAGCCACATCCGGATGGTCGCGCTGAATGGTTGCCAGCAACGCCGGCAGGACCTCCCTGTATTCATCGGGCGTGACAATTGTCGACGGTAGTCCAACATCCACGAATGAGTACGCGTAGTGCGCCCCGGCATCCCGAAAAGACAGGATGTCGCGTTGACGGCCGGCACCGGTAAGTTTGGCGCCGGTCACCGTTAATCCCGCTTGCCGCATCCGGCGAATGATCTTCGTTGCCGCGCTGGTCTTGCCGGCCGACATCGATGTGCCGACGATGAGTACTACCGGTGTCGTGAATGGGATTTTCGGGATGCCGCGAATACTGGCAGCACCCTGCATCGTCAATGGGATACCCCCGCGAACGGCGTGCCCGAGGTAGCGCAGGTCGGTCATTGCGCTCAGGTACGGCGACCGGGAAGTGCACTTACCGATGAGTCCGGCAGCCGTAAGCAGATGAACGCGGAGATCTTCGTCGACACGTTCCCAGGTTCCGGTCGCTTCAAGCGTTGCATGGCGTTTGCCCAGCGCACCAATGATGATGTCGCCGCGCTCGACCTGCCGGTGCCGGCCATTCACCAGCTCCACAGTCTGGTGTGCGCCCTGTGGCGAAAGCACGTCCGCCGCAACGTAGTCGCCGGTTGCCCAGTGGCTGCGACGGCGATGGATGTGGCGTCCGGGCTGATGGCGCAGGAGTAGATTCCTTCGGCGGCGACTTTGAGGACGTGCGCGGCGTCGTCG
>JAUIJQ010000079.1 GCA_030431165.1 Rhodothermia bacterium
CTGCCGACGTCGCGGCAGCTCGTTGTTCTGAACGATCAGACTCGAGAACTCGTCGACTGGTTTCCCGACTACTTCTTTGGATTCTGCTACGTCAATCCCGAACTCGGCGAGCGAGCCGTCAGGCGGGAGATCCGGAGGTGCGTGCAACAGGGTTTTAGGGGGATAAAGTTGGAGATCAGCACAAACGCAGCGAGCCGCGCAATGGACCCGGTCATGGAGGAAGCCCGGGAAGCGCGTATTCCCGTCTTGCAGCATACCGCTGACCAGACGTGGATTCGGCAACGCCGGTTTCATAGTGACCCGATCGACACGGCGACGCTTGGGCGCCGATTTCCGGATGTGCCGATCATCATGGCACATCTGACGGCGGTCGGGAAACGAGGCGTTCGCGAAATCCAGGATGCGCCCAATGTTGTGGTTGATACATCCGCCTTCCAGCCGGTTGCCGGACTCGTTGAGTACGCCGTGCGGCACCTCGGGGCTCACCGCGTCGTGTATGGCTCGGACCTCGTGATCAGGGACCTGGGTTCATCAGTCGGACGCGTGTTGGCAGCCTCAATCTCAGAGCGCGAAAAGCATGACGTGCTCTACGGCAATGCGATTCGACTCCTCGGGGAGGTTGTCCATGCGTGACAACGTCGAACTCGATCGGGCCGTGTCGGGCGTTGACGTGTTCGACGTGAACATATCGGCCGGCGCGTGGCCTTTTAATCCGCACCGGTTTACCGAAGTAGGTCCGCTGATACAGCACCTTAAGACCAACGGCATACGCGGCGGACTCGTTTCGCACCTTGGCGGTGTATTCGACGCTGACCCGAGCGACCATAACGTCGAATTAGCACACGCGCTCAAGCGGTATCGGAGCTTCTTTGCGGTCCCGATTGTGAACCCGACAATCCGGATGTGGCGGGAAGACCTTGCGGGGTTGCCGGGCAAATCCCCGCGCGCTTTGCGCATACTGCCGTCATATCACAACTACACATTGCGGGATCGGCGGCTCCGAGACGTATGTAGTTACGCAGTCGACGAAGGCATTCCGGTCTGCCTGCAGATGAGGCTGGACGACGAACGGACCCGATACTTCGGCTTGCGTCTCAAGACCCTTCAGACTGAGCGGATGGCTGACCTTGCTCACAAGTTTGCCGACCTGACACTCGTTGTCATGAACGCGTACTTGCCTGAGTTGGAGAGTCTTGCAAAGACGACTGAGAACGTCTTGTTCGACACGAGTTTTGCAGAGTGGCTGTATTCGACAGAGAGGATGATGAGTGCAGCGGGCCCACGACGCGTCATGTTCGGCTCGCATACGCCGCTGTTGGAGACCGGCGCTTCACTCATGAAAGTCTTCGAATCTGTTATTCCCAAGTCCGCCAGAAACGCGGTCGCGTCGGGCAACGCAGCCCGCACTTTCGGAATCAAATAGGTGTCACTGGTGAACTGCGCATCGGTCGCAGGCATCTGACAAAAGCATGCCCCGGAGGGGCAACAGGATCATGGAAACGCGGACACTTGCAGAGGTTGAGCGCCTGATACCATGGGCCTCCCAGACCAATGGAAAGCGCGTTCAGCGGGAATTCGTGGGCGTTTCGCCTGAGTTCGTCGAGCGCGCCGACGGTGCCAGGTTTCTCGCGACGAATGGTCGGTGGTACATCGATTATCGGGCGGCGCTTGGTCCCATCATCCTCGGGTACAACAACGCGTCGGTTAACAAAGCCGTGCGCTCACAGGTAGACAAAGGCGTTGTGTTCAGTTTGTCATCTCCGCTTGAGTACGATCTGGCGAAAGTGATGACCGAGACGCTTCCGGGTATCGAACAAGTTCGGTTCCTCAAGAGTGGGAACGAGGCCAACCACGCCGCGATACGGCTTGCTCGGGCGTACACCGGTCGTGACGCTATTGTCGGGTGTGGTTACCACGGGCACGGCGACTGGTTTTCGTGTGGGTCGGGCGACATGCGCGACATGGGGTTTCCGCGTGAAGGGAATGGCGTTCCGGATGTGCTGGATCAGCACGTAACCTGGCTGCGCTACGGAGACATTCACGCTGCTGAGGCGTTGTTTGCCGAGCGTGGATCTGAGATCGCGGCACTCATAATGGTGCCGTACGATTGGGGGGCAAACGTCGCCAAAGACTTTGTCGTTCGCATGCGCGAACTCACCGCGGAGCACGGCACCGTACTGATCCACGACGAGGTGTTGACCGGATTTCGATTGGCCTACGGTGGAGCGCGGGAATACTTTGGTGTGACGCCCGATCTGACGACCTATGCCAAGGCGATCGCCAACGGATATCCGCTCGCGGTTTTCTGTGGTCGAGAGGACATCATGTCCAAGCTCGACCGCGTCATGATTACGACCACGCACGCCGGTGAGACGCTTTCCCTCGCGGCGGCGATCGCGACACTCGGTGAGCTTCGGACATCCGGCATCTATTCACACCTTGACGCCATAGGCGCACACTGGATCACGAGTTTTGATAGCGCATGTGCCGCGCATGGCGTCCCGGCGAGACTGGTTGGTCTGCCGATGGCGCCGAGTCTACTCGTTGATGCGCCTCCCGCTGATGCCCGTCGAATAAGGAATGCGCTCTTTTCGGAGCTCTTGCGGAGAGGTGTGTTTCCAAATGACACGTGGCTACTAACGGGGGCGCACACCGAGGAGGATATTGACGAAACGGTCGCGATCCTCTACGAGGCACTACCCGTTGTCGCTGAGAGCCTTGGCATTGGTGCTGCTTAGGCTTGACTGCGTGGCACTCCTGCTCAGACGGGTTAGCGCAGGGCGTCCAGAAATCCGGATATCAAGTTGAGCGGCACCGACCGTTCCGGTTCATTGAGCGTCTCGTGATAGAGACCCTCGAGTGGAGTAAACGACTTGCTGGTGCCGCCGTATCGCTGGACAAAGGCCTCCGTGCCTTTGTAGCTGGCAATACGATCAGCCGTGCCGTGAAAAGCGAGGAGAGGTGTGCGGATATCCGGCGCCACCCGGAGCGCTTTGCGCCCTGCGTATAGCAGCTGTGCGCCGGTATGCGCGGTCGCACGTCCGTTGTAGATCAACGGATCAGTCTTGGCCTCTCGAACGACCTTGGGGTCTCGTGACGTGGCGTCACGCTCAACCCCCGGGACCTCAAACCGCGGCATGAGTCGAGCGACAAGGCCCGCAAATGGCTGCAGTACCGGATTTGGCACGAGCTTGAATGCGGGCGAGCTGAGTATCAGCCCGGCCGGCTGGGGAGAGGCCGGCCCGTCCCGTCGCGCACAGTAGAGAGAAGACAAGACGCCGCCGAAGCTGTGCCCGAGAATGATCATCGGCAGGCCGTCGGGGCGATCCACTTCTGAGACGAAGGAGGCAAGGTCGTCGAGGCTTTGAGCAAACGATCCGATTTCACCCGGCGGTCCACTTGACCTACCCATGCCTCGCTGATCAAACGACGTAACCGAATAGCCGTGGTCGTTGAGGTAATCAGCAACGTGTGCGTATCTGCCGCTGTGGTCTGCCCAGCCGTGCACGAGGACAACGATGCCCCGAGGATCCTCGACTTCCCACGTGCACTCGAATCGAGTTTCCCCATCTGATGTTGATCGAAGGCGCTCTTTGTATGACACGACAATGCACACTTGTTTCATTGGAAGATACCGATGCAGCCTCACTATTTTGATCAGCCGCCAGACGGACGCGTTCTCGCATACCAGCAAGCGCGTATCAACCAGCGCACGCCCGCAGGCGCCGACCAAGTCGGCTGCTGTCGCGCAGACGCTGAAACAAAGGTCCCCATAGCACGCAGCCATGTCAAAAAGTCCTTCGAGCTCGTCAGGAACGTTGATTGTCTCCATATCCGGCATTCGCGGAATTGTTGGTGAGGGCCTGGACGCCAGTGTGCTCGTTCGCTTTGCGGCTGCATTTGCAGAATGGGTAAAGCGACATACTGCCACAGGTCGCCCCCGAATTGTTCTGGGGCGAGACGGTCGTGTGTCTGGCCCCATGTGTGAGGCCGTTGTGACCGGCGCGCTGATGGGCGCCGG
Organism: Rhodothermia bacterium; assembly: GCA_030431165.1. GTDB lineage: Bacteria > Bacteroidota > Rhodothermia > Rhodothermales > JABDKH01 > JANQRN01. The sequence continues at coordinate 4,022 of JAUIJQ010000079.1, forward strand.
TATCGATGTCGTCAATCTTGGTCTCGCGACAACGCCGACGGTCGAGATGGGCGTGCTGTTTGAGCAGGCTGATGGTGGGATCATCCTCTCTGCCTCGCACAACCCGCCCGAGTGGAATGCGCTCAAGCTGCTGAATGCGAAGGGAGAGTTTCTATCGCCGGATGAAGGGCAGGAGCTGCTCGATATTCTCGATGCCGTCGACTCGGGTGGTGTCGAGGCGTTTGTTACGTACGATCAACTTGGCCGGACAAGCTCGGCGGATTATCTCGAGCGTCATATTGAGGCCATCCTCGACCTGGACTTCATTGACGCTGATCGGATTGCCGCTGCCGGATTCCGTGTGGTCGTTGACGGTATTAATTCAGTTGGTGGCGTTGCGGTGCCGGCGCTGCTGAAGCGACTGGGGGTCCGAGACGAGAACATCGTCCGCCTTAACTGTGAGCCTACGGGCGTGTTTGCACACGTTGCGGAGCCGTTGCCCCAGAACCTCACAGAAACGATTGCCGCAGTTGGTGATGCGGGGGCGGATGTTGGCTTCGTCGTTGATCCTGACGCTGATCGTCTGGCGCTTGTCCAGGATGGCGGGACGTATGTCAGTGAAGAACTCACCCAGGTAATCGCTGCCGAGTTTCTGTGGGGCAAGCGATCGGGTCCGTTTGTCACAAACCTGTCCTCGTCGAGGGCAATCGAAGACGTCGCTGCTCGCTTTGGCCAGACGGTTCATCGTTCAGCCGTCGGCGAGATCAACGTCGTAAAGAAGATGCAGGCGGTAGACGCGATCCTTGGTGGGGAGGGGAATGGGGGCGTAATCCTGCCAGACCTTCACTACGGACGGGATGCGCTCGTCGGTATTGCCATGGTGCTGCAGCACCTGGCAGAGCGAGGGGAGCCGCTGTCAAGCGTACGCGCTGCCTTGCCGACTTACCACATGGCAAAACTCAAGGCTCCACTTGGCGACCGAAAGCCCGAAGTGGCGCTTGACGAGATCGCGGATAAGTATCAGGACGAGCAGATCTCAACAATCGACGGGGTGAAGATCGACTTCCCGACGAGCTGGGTTCACCTGCGAAAGTCGAATACAGAACCGATTGTACGTGTCTACACCGAAGCATCAACGCAGGAAGAAGCCGCCGCACTGGGTGAGCGATTCATGCGCGAGCTGACGACCTCGTAGACAACTACTTCGCGGTTGGCTTGAGGCGCAACGCAAGGGCGGTGATGTCGTCAGATTGCGGCGCGTCGCCAGAATACTCAGATACTGCCCGCACGATTTTCCGGATGACCTGATTCGGTGTGTCGCCCTGGCAGGCCTCAAGCAGCGTGATGAGTCGTTCATCACCAAACTGGTGGCCACCGCCATCCATCGCCTCGGTTACGCCGTCTGTGTAGGCAACAAACGTGTCGCCTGGTCCGAGAGTGACCGTCGCGGATGCGTACTCAAACTCTTTCATGAGACAGACGCCGATGCCACCCGACCGTGGTACCTGCTCGATGTTCGCGTTGGACCTGACGACGTAGGGTGTGTTGTGGCCCGCGTTGCAGTACGTAACCGTTCCCGTTTGCCGGTTCATAACGCCGTAGAACACCGTTACGAACATTTCCGCCACCGTCTCGGGATACAAAAGTCGGTTGAGTTGGGTAATAGCGGCGGCCGGGTCAGGTTCACGCAAAGCGATGGCGCGGAGCAGTGTGCGACTGACTGTCATGAGCATGGCCGCTGACACGCCTTTGCCAGACACGTCGCCAACGACAAAGCCCAGCCGGGAGTCGTCTATATCGAAGAAGTCAAAGAAATCGCCTCCGACCTCTCGCGCCGGAATCATAAAGGCGTAGAGGTCTGTGAGGTCGTCGTCAGGAAACGATTTCGGAAGGCCGGCCTCCTGGATGCGTCGCGCTACGTCGAGTTCCTTCTGAATCGTCGCGAGTTGCTCGCGAGCGACGGCGGCCTCGACATAGAGTCGCAGATCGTCGAGCGACTTCTGCATAGTCGTCTCGAGGTCCGTGAAATCAATCGGCTTCGTGACGAAATCGAATGCGCCGCGATTCATCGCCGTGCGGATGTTCTTGAGATCACCGTATGCAGAGACGACGATGGCCCGAATCGTGCGATCAACCTCGCGAAGGTTTTCCAGCAGCGTAAGTCCGTCCATACGCGGCATGTTGATGTCGGTCAACACAACGCCGATGGCAGGGTCGTCCTTCAGCTTTTCGAGCGCCTCAAGGCCGTCGCCCGCGAATGAGAACGAGAGCTCATTTGCGCGGATCTGCTTCCGAAACTTCTGTCGGATCAGCAGTTCGAGTGCGGGTTCGTCGTCAACGACGAGAATTCTTTCGGCCATACGGTAGTCCTACGCACGGGATAACGACGGAATGTAGCCAATTTAGCGTTAGTTGAGCAGCAAACGTGCCGCCGCAGAACAGCAACGGCCTAGAAACCGAAGCGCGGGTTGACGACGTTGTTGTATATCGATCCGAAGATGTACGTCAATCCGATTCCCATCCCGTACTCGTAGTCGGTTGCGAGCCGTCGGGAACGGAGGAGTATGTCTTCTTCCGAAATATCCTCGGCAGGAAGGGAAATCTGGTCCCTGACCCACGACACACCCGCGCCGACGTCTAGCGAAAGTCCGCGAACGATGCGGATATCAATCTCGCCACTCAATTCAATTCGGTACAGTTCGCTCCGCGGCGACTCGAAGTCGTGCAGGTACTGGTAGAACTCGATGTCGAGTTCGCTTGAACCCCACGGCTCGCGTGATTCCAGCGTCGCCTGCAGCTCGTGATAGAGCAGGCGCTCAGACGTCTTCTCAAAAACCGTAAGCTCATCGTATTCGAGCGCCGTCAATCCTAGCTGATATTCTATGCGGAACTCACGCCGGTTGAACTCGGAGTACGGAAAGATGCTGTACTCGACGGCCGGCGCAAGTTCGACCGCCAGGTTTACGTTGTCGAACGAAGAAGTGCTTGCGGACGCCGTTCCTCCGACAGACCAGTGCTGCCCGAAGCTTTTCGCTAGCCAAGCCCACACGCGCCCATTATTCGTTTTGTTGACAATGGTGGTGTCAGTCAACTCAAAACGCGATCGTCGAAAGTTGCCATTCGCGGATGTCCGAAACTTGATGTTTTCGGTAACCCGGCGGGCATCGAAGTTGCCTCCCAAGCGCAGGAAGTCGGTCGATTCTTCGGATTCAACTTCCCCGTTTGCGCCGACGCGGAAAATCCAGGCGTTCCACGGATCTTCGGCCGGATTCATTGTCGGCCTTTCAGTCTGACCACCACTGTAGAGAATGTCGAGGTCCGAAGCGACAGGCGTGCGCGCAACGTAGCGAATCAATCCAAGCTTGATCGTGCGTGTCAAGGCTTCGCGGCGCTCTTCGTTGGTGTCGGTATTGCTGGTCAGAACCTCCAGCGTGTCGCGAAGACCGGCCATGTCGCGCCGCCCGATGTAGTCCAGGACGTATCGCCGGCCCCCACCGGTCTGCTCCGTTGTGACAAGCAAGTGCACGTCTGCAGCCGTACGGTCGCGAACGTAGTTGACAAATGGCGCTTCTTCGCGAACGTAGCTGCCATCGCACGGACCGCAATCAAGGAAGACGTTCAGTGTCCCGGGGCCACCATTAACGGTGGCTACCTGCGCAGAAGCCGGAAGACATGCAAAGAGAATGGCGACGGTGAGGGAGACAAACTTGTGCATGAACTGGCGGCTGCAATGGAGGGCGACTTTACCGAGCAAAGATCGGGTGTAAAGGGTCATTTAGAAAACCGCTTCCGGCCTGTAGACAAAAAAAGGGGAGCGCATCGAGATTGATGCACTCCCCTTGACGTCAGCGACGAAGCTGGACGTTGGCGAATCTACGTCGCCTAGAAGTCCATTCCGCCCATGCCACCCATTCCGCCCATGCCACCCATGTCGGGCGCACCGGCCGGAGCGGCTTTCTCTGGCTTGTCGGCGATAACCGACTCGGTCGTCAGCAAGAGGCCTGCAACCGATGCCGCGTTTTCGAGTGCGGTGCGCGTGACCTTCGTGGGGTCGATGACACCCATCTCGATCATGTCGCCGTACACCTCAGTCTGCGCGTTGAAGCCGTAGTTGTCTTTGCCGTCTTTGACGCCCTGAACAACGATCGACCCCTCGAGGCCTGCGTTCGAGGCAATCTGACGAAGTGGCTCTTCGACAGCGCGACGGATAATCTGGACGCCGATCGTCTGGTCCGCATTGTCCGTCTCTACAGATTCAAGAGCAGCCAGTGCCCGGATGTACGCAACACCACCACCAGGGATGATGCCTTCTTCGATTGCTGCGCGCGTTGCGTGCAGTGCGTCTTCGACACGGGCCTTTTTCTCTTTCATCTCAGGCTCGGTAGCTGCACCAATCTGAAGAACGGCAACGCCGCCAGACAGTTTGGCCAGTCGCTCTTGAAGCTTCTCGCGATCGTAGTCGCTCGTGGACGCGTCGGCCTGCTGCTTGATCTGGTTGGCGCGAGCCTTGATCTGCTCAGCTTCGCCGGCACCGTCAACGATGATCGTGTTGTCTTTGTCGATGACAACGCGTTTTGCACGGCCGAGGTAGTCGAGCGTCGTGTTTTCGAGGCGGTAGCCTTTCTCTTCAGAGACAACAGTGCCGCCCGTGAGGATGGCGATGTCTTCGAGCATTGCTTTACGACGATCACCAAAGCCCGGAGCCTTGACGGCGGCGACTTTCAGCGTGCCACGAAGCTTGTTGACCACGAGCGTGGCAAGGGCTTCCCCTTCGACGTCTTCGGCGATGACGACGAGCGGCTTGCTCATCTGCGCAACCTTCTCCAGGATGGGGAGGAGGTCTTTCATCGTGCTGATCTTCTTGTCATGAATCAGCAGGTAGGCGTCGTCGAGGACGACTTCCATGTTGTCGGCATTGGTGACGAAGTACGGCGAGAGGTAGCCGCGATCGAACTGCATACCCTCGACGACCTCGAGCTGCGTTTCGGTGCCGCGTGCTTCTTCGACCGTGATAACACCGTCTTTGCCAACGCGCTCAAACGCATCCGCGATGAGCTCGCCGATTGCGTTGTCGTTGTTTGCTGAGATCGTAGCAACCTGCGCAATCTTGCCGCGATCCTGGATTTCTTTGGACTGTGATCGCAGGTTGGCGACAATCGCTTCAACCGCTTTGTCAACGCCGCGCTTCAGGTCCATCGGGTTCGCACCCGCGGTGACGTTCTTGAGACCAGAGGTCATGATAGCCTGCGCAAGAACGGTTGCCGTCGTCGTACCGTCGCCGGCGACGTCGCTGGTCTTGGAAGCGACTTCCTTGACCATCTGGGCTCCTACGTTCTCGAGCTTGTTCTCGACTTCAATCTCTTTCGCAACGGTGACGCCGTCCTTCGTTACGGTCGGGGCACCAAACTTCTTTTCGATGATCACGTTGCGGCCCTTAGGACCGAGAGTGACCTTGACCGCGTCGGCCAGGGTGTCGACGCCACGCTTGAGGGCGACACGGGCGTCTGCGTCAAATACTATCTGCTTTGCCATGGTTGGGATGTAGGCTGTAAAGTGTTCGTTGGCTTCGCGTTAGGCGGAGTCGTGCTAGTTGACGACACCGAGGATGTCTGACTCCCGCATAATCAGGAAGTCGTCGTTGTCCAGGGCGGGCAGATCAT
>JAUIJQ010000080.1 GCA_030431165.1 Rhodothermia bacterium
CCTCGACGTTAAGCCGGTTCGATAACTTTCATGGCGCCCCTCGCTCCGTGGACCCACGTTGGCGGCTTGTACTACTTTTTGCCTTCATCGGCGCATCGTTCGCAGGCTGTTCACAGCAAGTCCCACCAACCAACGACGCGGCTACGCTGGCATCAGCGGCGCGTGAAGTCGAAGGGCGTGTCTGGGAATTCCATGCTGCTGATACCTCGCGCAACGCGGAGGGCGTGATCAACCTCCTGTGGCCAGAGTACGAGATGCTCGCCGACGGACAACGTACTACGTACAACGACGTGGTTCAGGGCTCTCGGTCGTTCATGGCCGGGCTTGTGACCTTTCACACAGTTTGGTCTGATCTACGCGTGACACCCCTCGCGCCGAACGTCGTGGTCAGTTCTTTTGTGTTTCGGGACTCGATCGTGACGCGGTCTGGCGAACTCATCCAGAGTCGTGGGCCGACAACGCTGGTCTGGGAGAGGCGTGACAGCGAATGGCGGGTGCGGTACGGCGATGCTGATCACTACCCGCTCGGCGCTGCTAAAGCCGACGAAGCCGGCGACGCTGAGTGAGTCTCACTCGTTGCGCAAAGAACTATCCATTGGTTCGCCGCGCATGATCATGCTCCTTCTGTTCAGTTCGTCCCAGTACCACGCGTCCTGATAGGCGGATCGGTCTTCGTCTTCCAGCACAACGGTATTCGGGTCCCACAGAATTGCGGCGTCGATAATGTCTGAGAGCGTCGCTTCGCCGTAAACGTCGAGCGGTGAACCGTCCCGGTTCTTCAACGTCGAGCTTCGATTGGCGAGAATGTGTCCTGCATCGATGCTCTTCTGTAGATCAATGTATTTCGGATTTCCGCTCGTCGTCAGCTCGTCCAATCCCAGTTCTGCGGCCCGGCCCATCGATTGAATTACAAAAACTGTCCCGGGATGACGCAGTTCAAGCCAGGCGACGGGCGTTATCTCGCCGAACGGTATGCCTGCTTGATTGACATGGCGTCGCGGTAGTCTCGACACGTGCAATCCGCCGGCAACAAAAAGTGACCGCCGCCCTTTTCGCAATGATTCGTTTCGGATGACATCCGCCATGTGCGCGGCTCGGTCAAAGAAGGGCCCGAGGTCCTGCCGGGATTCAACGGCGGACCAGTCGACCGGCGTATCTGTCAGGAGAACGCGGTACTGGCTTGAGTCAGGCAAGTCTTCATTGATCGCCCGGATGCGGGTGAGGAAGTGGCCGTACATCGGGGCGTCCCACACCGTATTCGGCGAGACGATCGTGTTGCGCCACGCCATCGTGACCGAGTCCCACGGTACGTCTGCGCCGGCGACGTAGCGATCAACCACATGTTGATAGAGCGAATTGCCCCACTCGATGGCGATGTCGTCAATGAGGCGTGGCGCTTCCGGCCGCTCAAGCAGGTCGAAGACGATGGCGTGCAGGTCGGCGTGCCCGTGATTCTCGCCTATTGCGACTACACGGTGCGTGCTGAATGCGTCGAGCACCGCCTTCGCTGGATCGTCGGGCACCGCCGCCGCCGCGCGATCGTCGGGAACGGTGCAGCCCATCAGACCGGATAGAACAAGTAACAGAAACGTCAGCGTAGTGGGCATTGGAGCATACCGTTGGGTGTCGCCTGCGGATTCAGCTCGAGGCATACGGGGAGTTGGACAGATTGGTTACCGCTATCATTGATGAACGCGCGGCGTTGTATTCTGAGGCGACGTGCTGAACAATTGTTGATGACACCTGGATCTGGGAGTTGATGCCGAACTTGAGGCGCATGAGGTTGATCCGCGGGCTGTTGGCCGGTGCCGCTGTTGCTGCGGTGTTGGCGTCCGGATTTACACTTGCTGACTGGCTGGGCAATCCGGGAGGAATATTTCGGAGCGATGAGGGCACGCACTGGGCTATCGTCTGGGAGACGTTCCTTAGCTGGTTCTGGCCGCTGTTGCTTCTCTGCCTTGTGGCGGCGTTTGCATTCACTTGGCGTCGCTCTCGACAATAGAGGACGCTGCTGGGCGACGCTGCCGCGTAAGGCAGAGATGAGACGCTGCCATGAGACGCTGCCATGAGACGCTGCCATGAGAGACGATAATGAAAAGGCTTAGGTACAACGTGGCCACCAGCCTCGATGGGTTCATCGCCGGGCCACGCGGCGAGTACGACTGGATCGTTGAGGATCCGACAATTGACTTCGAGGCGCTGTTTGCTGAGTTCGACACGGCCCTGATGGGACGAAGAACATTCGAAACGATGGTCGCGCAGGGAAGTGGCGGGATGCTACCCGGAATGCGGACCGTTGTGTGTTCGCGATCCCTCGATCCCGCAGAGTGGCCCGACGTTACAATGCTGAGCGACGACTTCGTGGGCGAGGTAGGTCGTTTGAAGAGGCAACCCGGAAAAGACATCTGGCTGTTTGGCGGGGGTGTGCTGTTCAGGAGTCTACTCGATGCCGGATTGGTAGACACAGTGGAGCTTGCACTTATACCCGTATTGCTTGGCGACGGCGTCCCTCTGCTTGCGGGAGGGCCCCGTACCGAGGCAATGCAGTTGACGGATCGTGAGGTCCTGGCATCCGGCATTATCCGATTGACATATGCCTGCTGAATCAAGTGGTCAGAACATTGTGCTCCTTGGTGGGACTGGTATGGTTGGTGGACTCGTGCTTCGCCAGGCGCTTGAATGCGAGGACGTTGCGCGCGTTACGTCTATCGGACGTAGGCCAAGCGGCGAGGTACATTCGAAGCTGGAGGAAGTGATTCACGAAGACCTCGGCGATTGGTCGGCCGTTGCTGACAAGCTTGGCAACCAGGACGCCGCAGTATTCTGTCTTGGTGTGTACACCGGTGCGGTGCCGGACGATGAGTTGCGCCGCCTGACTGTTGACGTAGTAGCGTCATTTGCCGAGGCGCTTCACGCGGCGAGTCCGCGGGCCGCGTTCTGTCTACTAAGTGGGGCCGGTGCTGACCAGAGCGAGCGTAGCCGTGTTGCGTTTGCGCGGTACAAAGGGATGGCTGAGAACAGCATCCTGGCTATGGGCTTCAGCCGCATCCACTTGTTTCGACCCGGATACATCTACCCCGTATCATCGCGTGTTGAGCCCAATGCCATGTATCGGATAATGCGAGCAGTGTACCCGGTGATTGAGCGCATCTATCCGGCTGCGGGAATCAGGTCGGATGCCCTGGCCGCGGCAATGCTTGATGCGGCGATCAACGGCACCCAGGGATTCGAGTCAATGGTACTCGAGCACCGCGACATCCACGCGCGGGCTTCGCGACTTACGGCTGCTTCGTAAACGTCGTACGCTGAATTCCGCCGAGCTGATATGAGTCGACAGGATTACCGTTTTCACCCGTTGGGCCTGACCCCGTCGACGTCACAACGTCGTTTCCGCTCCAGAACAGCACTTCGTGGACAAGCACGCCCGCGTCGGTCAGCCGGTACTGTGATACCAGGCGCTGATCACCGACGGCAAACGGCGCAACCAGCACACCGCCAACCAGTCGAGCGCGAAGAGTGATTCCGTTCTGTTCGTCGAGGACGAAGTCGCTCGAAGTTCCTTTTACGGGAACGAGCTTGTAGTCACGAAGTCCGCGTTCCTCGTCGTTGTTGTAGACCGTGCGGAAGGCGTACTCGCCGTCGCCGGTACGGTCGATTACCAGCGAGGCGCTAATAGGAGCTGACGGCGAAGACCTGCCCAGATTCGTCATTTCTCCGGTCCAGGTTCCGAGCCAGGTTTTCGGTAGTTGCGGGAACGTCGGCGCTTCAGGTTGCTGGGCGCCACACTGGCGGCTGATCGTAAGAAGGAATGCGGCAATGAAAGAAATCAGGACGCTTTTCCGCATAGCACTGTATCCTCGAAGTACATCGCACTCAAGTAGTTAGGAAGATGCGGATTTCTTTTGTTGCTGGCGTCTTTTTGTTGTCTGTAACGGTTTTGGGTTCGGCTCACGCCCAGGTACGATCGACAAATTCCGGCGGATTGTGGAACACCGCCTCCACGTGGATCGGTAGCGCGGTGCCTGATGCGGGCGATGCCGTCGTGATCGCTGCGGGCGCCGAGGTTGTACTCGACGGTCCGGGCTCTTCGGCCGCACTCACCGTTGAGGCAGGTGCCGCCCTGACCGCGTCGTCAAATTTTGTGCTTGCGGTTGGAGGACCCGTCACGAATGAAGGCACGATTGACGGCGCCAACGCCGTCATCGAGTCGACCGGCGATGTCGTCAACACCGGAATCTGGAACCTCAGATTGCATCACGGCGGAGTTGGGTCACGGACAGTCGCGACGGCAGGTGTTGAGGGTGATCAGTGGATTACCGGAGACGTAACGCTGGAAGGAGACAACACGATGTCGCGGCTCGATGCCATCGATGACTCCAACGGCAACCTGCTCGTGCAGGAGGGTGCGACGCTTAGGTTTACAGTGCCACCGTCATTCGGATACGTGCCGGCTCACATTTCGCTGCCGATGGGTGAGCAGGTGTCCAGCCGGGGTACCATCGTCGTCCCGAACGTGCCGTCGGGCTTTGCGAATACGGTGGTGGGCGCGGACATCGTTGGAGCGGTCAACGGTACCGCAAACGATACGTTGTGGATCGAAACACACAGCGACCAGGTGCATCCGCAATTCACTAATTCGGTTAGGCAGTGGTTTCGACTGTCCTGGACCGGTACGAGTGACCCGGCGCGACCCGATCTCGCGTCACTCACATTGGCGTTTGACGGCTCGCAATTAGCAGGACTCAACCCCAACAATCTGTTTCTGTACCATTCCGTCAACGGCGGCGCGTCGTGGACGCAGGTTACGGAGTCTTTTCAGGTTATCTACGATCCTAACCAGCAGTTCGGTTTCGCCGGATTATCGGCGTCGGCCTCCGAGGGTGACTATGTGTTTGCCGGACCCGACGGTCCGACCAACGCGCCGCCCGTTACATCCAGCGACCTTGAGTTCACGATGCGTGATCAGTCCGTCGCCGTCTTTGTGCTCAACAACGATTCAGACCCCGACGGTGATGACATACGAATCGACTCAGCAATCGACGGGGACGCAGGTACGACGCAGGTCCAGGGCAACGTGGTTGTATACACGCCTGAACCGGGTTTCACGGGAGACGACTCGTTCACGTATGTCGTTACAGACGATGTAGGTGGCTTCAGCGCGGGGCAGGTCATCGTACGGGTCGCGGATCCCGCCGAGGCGATGTTCCTGGATGCCGGTGAAGAGCAGTTGGGAGGTGGCTCCGAAGTTGTGCGACGTCGGGTTGCGACGCTCAATGCATCGCGACTTGCCGCCATTGTCAGTGAAGACAATGGGTCGCTTGCACTTAATCTCTTTGATGATCAGACGCTTGTGCTGGATCGCGTAAACGGCAGGACGTGGCCGGGCGGCGGGTCGAGTTGGCTCGGCAGCTCCGATCGCTTTGGTGACTGGATAACGCTCGAGTATAATCCGTCAGTCGAGCAGGCTTATGCAACCGTCTGGGCCGAAGGTCGACCCTACGCGATAAGCCGGCGCGAGGACGGACTTTACAATATCGACGAACTGGACTTGTCTCGTCTTCTTGATGAAACGGGTCCGACCGACGACTCAACCGGTACCGAGGAGCCGATCGCCGTTCTTCAGTCGTGGGAAATTGAGGGAGGTGAAGGCGGCCCTGCCGAAGTCATGCCAGGCCGTGCGACGGGAGAAGGCTCCAGCGGGGATGTTGGCAACAACACGCCGGGGCCGGCGATTGACCTGCTCATTCTGTTTACGACGAGCGCCCGGGACTCATCCGGGTCACAGTTCAGCATGAACCAGGCGATCATCAACGCGGTCAATAACACCAACCAGACGTACCGCAACTCAGGCGTAAACGCCGTTGTTCGCCTTGCCGGTACGGCCATGGTGCAGTACAACGAGACGGGAGACTCGGGAGACGATCTAGGCAATCTGAAATCAAGCGGCGAAGGTACGGGCACCGACATCGCAACGCTTCGTGAGCAATTTGGCGCTGATGTCGTTGGGCTTGTCACTGGATCACTCGACGCGTGCGGGCGAGCCTTCATCATGGAGAACGTCAGCATTAACCACGAAGCAAAAGCATACTTCGTGGTGCAGGAGGGCAACTGTCTCGGTAGCAATCTCAGTTTTGCGCACGAGATCGGACACATCCAGGGTGCCCGCCACGATCGCTTTGTTGATGGCACAGATGGGTCACCCTACAACTACAACCACGGCTTTGTTAACCCACCGGCGAACTGGACGGCGACCGAAACGAGTTGGGGACCCAACCAGTGGCGTACGGTCATGGCCTACAACGATGCGTGCGACTGTGCCGATGAAACCAACCCATGCCCCGCCGATGACGACCGACTGACTGCTGGTCCGAGCTGCACCCGTCTGATGTGGTGGTCGTCGCCGAACAACACCTGGACGGGCGGCAACGTCATGGGCATCGCAAGCGGATCAAACGCTGCCAACAATGTGCGCACGCTAAACAACACGGCGTCAACGGTTGCTGCTTTTCGCGGCGCGCTGCCTGCCGTGTCGGGTGTCATTACGGACATATCTACGGGTACTGGACTCGATAGCGTCGAAGTCTACGGTGTATCTCCTTCGCAGGGTTTTGTGACCAATTCGGATGCCGCAGGCTTCTACGCCCTGCTAGTCCCAACAGGAACACAGCTTGACGTGACGCCCTCCCGCGAAGGGTACGTTTTTGAACCGCCGACGGTGTCATACACATCGGTTAATGCTGATGTCGTGCAGGACTTTACCGCCTACCCAACGTTCACCGTTTCCGGGCGAGTCAGGTTTGCGGGCAACGGAATCGGCGGAATTGAAATCCGTCGTTCGGATGGCGGTGGCGACATTACTGATAGCGCCGGCAACTACGAAATCACGTTGCCATACGACTGGCCCGGTACGCTGACGCCGTACCATCCGGCCTACGACTTTTCGCCACCAACTATCACGTTCGACACGCTTCGTACCGATGTCACGGAGAACATAACCGCGACGCTAAAGCGATACACGATCGAAGGTTCGATTCGGTCGCTGTCCGGTGGCGTTGCCGGCGTTGTCCTTGACGGACTTCCGGGTGATCCGGCTACCGATGCAAACGGCAACTACAGCGTCACGGTCGATCATGGTTTTGCAGCGACTGTTACCCCCACGCTGCAGGGTTACAGCTTCGAGCCGTTTTCTCGCACCTACGTCAACCTGTCGCTCGACCTGGAACATGACTACGATGCGTACCGCGGCGGGCTTGCACGCTCGGAATGGCCGATGTGGGCCGGGTCGCCGTCGCACCGGGGTGTGCTTGATATCGCGACGTTCTCCAATCAGGTGAGCTGGTCTGCTACCGTGGATGGCACACTGTTTCCGCCCGTGATCGGTCAGGATGGGACGGTGTACGCGGCGACTTCGTCGCGCCTGTATGCGATCGATCCTGCCGGATCAAAACTGTGGGACGAGGTGATGCCCAACGCGGTTGAAGCGTCTCCGGCGGTTGGTACTGCGGGTCGCGTGTATGTGCCGTCAGGCGGTGTCGTAATCGCATTTAATACGGCCACGCGCTCAGCGGATTGGTCGTTCTTCACGGGCGACAGGATCCAATCGTCGCCACTTATTGACGGTGACGGCAACGTCTACGTAGGATCGCTCAACGACAGCCTGTTCGCCATATCACCGGATGGTGACAGGCTCTGGGCCTTTGGTGCTGATGGACCTATTCGGACTTCGCCCGCGCTTACGGCGGCAGGTGACATTGTGTTTGGGTCGGATGACGGAAGCGTCTACGCTGTATCAAAAAGCGGTGCAGAGGTTTGGAGTGTAGCGGTTGGTAGCCCGGTACGTTCGTCGCCAACCGTTTCGAACAACGGCGATGTGATCGCCGGAACGGAGTCCGGGGACGTCGTCGCATGGGATGCCGCCTCCGGCGCCGAGCAGTGGCGTTTCAGTACCGGTGGCGCCGTGGATGCGACGGTAGCCCTGGACAGTCAGGGCGGTGTCTACTTCGGGTCGGCAGACAGTACGTTCTACGCGCTTACCCCAACCGGCACGCTCGACTGGACCTATGAGCTTGTTGGTCCCGTTTCAGCAAACGCGGCTGTCAGCTTTACGCGTGTACGGCAGTTTGTTGGTTCAGCGCCCGACGAAGAGGTTGTGTATGTCGCGACTGAAAACCAGATCGCATACGCGTTCAACATCAGAACGCCGTCTGCCTCAGACCGGCTCAGGTGGCAGTACTTTGGTGCTTCAACGAGTCCGGTACTGACGCGGGCCGGGTTGCTGATCGGTAGTGAGAACAGCAGCATTTCCAGGCTGGACGCGTTGCGAGCGGAGAGCCGGGCGCTGGTTCAGATCTCCATTCTGCTAAACGACTTCGGGTCGAACTTTGACCCCGACAGACTCGCGGCAATTCTGTGGCTCGAAGAGCGCGGCGGTCCACTGGGCCTCCTTCCCGACATTGACGGGGATCTTTGCACCGGTGGCCCGTTGGTGATTCCAAATTGTCCGCTGTTGGATGAGTTTTCGAAATCCAACCCGCTCGTAACTGCCTTCGCGAACCAGGAGCTCATCCTTGGTTTGGTCGAGTGGAGTGAAGCGCTTGCTGAGGTCATTGCAGGCAACTCGACGCAAGGACTGCTCGGGACCTTTCCGCTCAACTTGACCGGAGGTGGCGTTACGTCACTCGTCCTCGGTGGTCTGTTGAATCCGGATGGCTTCGCACCAAACCCGGATGGCCGCTCGACTGACTTGTCGCTGTTCTCGGCCGACTTTGACCGATCAGCAATCGCCGACCCGGAGATGGTGTACCTGATGTCCGGTAACCTGAGCACCGATGCGCCGGCTCTGGACTTCGCAATTTCGGGTTTTACGGATGCAACGTTTTCGGACCTGAGTTTTGGAGACCTGTCTGAGCTAATCGCGGTGCCGCCCGGCGTGTATGATCTTTCGGTACTCGGGACGGCGCCCGGGAAGAATGGTCAGCAGGTTCTTGCGCAAAACGCGCTCGACCTCACGGGCCAGGCGGGGCAGATCGTAGCGCTCTACGCAAACGGGTTTGTTGATCCCGAGGCCAATGGTGGCGGACCAGCACTGTCGGTTGTTGCGGCGTCGGGCAATGGGGAGGTCGTCGCTGATCAGTCGGTTGGCGTTAGTGCTGAGCGGCCTGGCGCCGACGTGCGACTTGATCCCGTGTACCCGAACCCGTCGGCTGATCAGGCGTGGATCTCTTACTACGTCCCTGAGTCGGGACGCGCAACAATTGAATTGTTCGACCTGCTTGGTCGTCGCGTGCAGACCGTAATTGATGCCGACATGCCTGCGGGGGCGCATCGCGCTGCACTAGATGGGTCAGCCCTTGGGAGTGGCGTGTACGTTCTCAGATTGCGGGCGGCGAATGAGGTCCGAACGGTGAAGCTGACACGCTTGAGACGGTAGGCGACAACACAAGCGACGAGCTGTTATCTCGCGAGTATCTTCCACTATTTTCGTGTTTCACACCGGCCAACGCCGTCTCCAGCTATCAGCAGCAGGCAGCATATTGTGATCCGGCCATACGAGGGCGCCGACTGGCCCGTAGTG
>JAUIJQ010000081.1 GCA_030431165.1 Rhodothermia bacterium
AACACAACACAACGATTACGTACCTTCGCTGGCATATCGGGCAGCCATCAGATGATCACAAAACAGGAATCCGAACCTCAGCATGCCCTCAGCTCGTAGCACTGCACTGAATCTCCTTGTTGCATCGCTGCTGATTTCCGGTGCGCTCGGAATCGCAGCACTTCTGGTCAAAGAGTTTGGCACGCTGCAGGCGCGCGTGCTGCTGACCTCGCTGACTGTCTCAGCAGCCAGCATCCTTGCATTGGCGTCGGCAACCGCATTGGAGCGTCGGCGGTATCGAACGCTTGCCAAGTCGGGCATTGCCGTAACGGCCGTTGCCGCTGTATGCATCCTGATCATTATCTGGTTTGACCCCAGAGACGATGACTTTATCCGACTCGTCGGGTCGGTGGCTACGATAGCGATAGCGCTGGCGCACTGCAGTCTGCTTTCGCTGGCAACGCTCGCACCGCGCCACGAGTGGGTCCAGCGTGCGGCGTTCGCAAGTGCCGGACTGCTTGCGTCGCTCCTCGTAATCTTCTACTGGACCGAGTTCGACGAAGAATGGTACCTGCGCATTCTCGGAATAGCCTCGATCGTTGTGACCGTCCTGACGATTCTTGTTCCAGTCATGCACAAGATCGCCGGGGGCGAAGCGGCGGGAATACGGAGTGTACCCCCACCCGTCAATCTTGCGGATGTATTCGGCGACATCAATGAATACTGGAGTCCCCGCGTTATCGCGTCGTTGAACAGCGGCCACGTTGTCCGCGCGGCGCGGGTCAAAGGAACATTCCCGATGCACTCCCACGCAGACCAGGACGAATTCTTTTTTGTCGTTTCGGGCCGTCTCGACATCGCATTCGCTGACAACACCGTCGGGCTGGCCGAGGGTGAGGGACTTCTCGTCCCGGCAGGCGTTGAACACGCGCCGAGTTCTGCAGACGGTGCAGAAATACTGCTCTTTGAGCCCGAATCGACAGTTCCTACCGGGAACTGATCCCCGCCATGCGTCTCAGCGAACTGCCGAAGTACGCCTTCATCGGACTTGTCCGCTTCTATCAGGTCGGCATTTCGCCGTTCTTTCCATCCAGTTGCCGGTATACGCCAACATGCTCGCAGTATGCCGTTGAGGCCTTGCAGCGCTACGGTCTCATTCGCGGCCTCATCCTCAGCATCCACCGCGTGCTGCGGTGCAACCCGTGGGGTGGCCATGGATTTGATCCACCACGATGGTATGGTGAACAACCCGCCGGTGGAGTGCTGACACCCGAGAAGCAAGCCGGGCAGTCGCTTCGCCCGGACGACGGCGACAACCCGGGCCGACAATCCGAAACAAACCACCACAACACAAATCCGGTCTTGCTGTGAGCACAACAGAACATGAACGCCTGTCGCGCGACACACCCGTGAGATGTGCTGTTGTGACGGTAAGCGACACCCGCACCGACGAAGATGATCGTAGCGGCCACCGTATCGTTTCGTTGCTTGCGGATGGCGGCCACGAGATTGTCGCGAAGCACATCGTGAAAGATGAACCCGAGCAGATCGTGTTGATGTTGGACAACCTCGCCGTCGGCGCGGATGTGATCATCTTCAACGGCGGGACGGGAATCTCGAAGCGTGACTCAACATTTGAGGCGATATCCGCAAAACTCGAGAAGGTCCTGCCCGGCTTCGGCGAATTGTTTCGGATGCTCTCTTACGAAGAAATTGGCCCGGCGTCAATGTTGAGCCGAGCCACAGCGGGTGTCTTCCGGGATACGATTATCTTTTCGACGCCCGGCTCGACGAATGCCGTCGGGCTTGCGATGGAGAAGCTCATCCTGCCGCAGCTCAAACACCTGGTCTGGGAAATATTGCGACAGCAGCGCTAGCACCCATCAGCACCCGCAATTGAACTCACCCGTCACGAAATAAGCCCAGCCGCTTCCGACCCTTGCCTACACCGTTCCGTCTGTACAACACGCTCACTCGCAAAGTTGAGCCGATCGAAACGCTTGAGCCCGGCCTGCTCCGAATGTACTCGTGTGGCCCCACGGTGTATTCGTATGCCCATATCGGAAACTTCCGCTCATTTCTGACCGCTGACCTGATTGTGCGCACTGCCGAGGCAATCGGATGGTCCGTCCAGTACGTCACGAATATCACGGATGTCGGCCACCTGACAGAGGACGATGTTGCCGACGCGGGTGGAGAAGACCGGATGGCCAAAGCGCTTCGGTCAAAGGAGGGCGAGCAATTCGGTAACGTGTGGGACCTGGCGCGCTACTACTCTGAAGCGTTGCTCGACGACTGGCATGCGCTGAACCTGCTCGATCCCACCCTGCGACCGCGTGCAACCGAGCACATGCGCCAGCAGATTCTTGCAATCCAGCAATTGATCGATTCGGGACACGCCTACGAAACCGACCTCGGTATCTACTTCGCTGTGGCATCGTTTCCGGATTATGGAAAACTGTCGGGCAACTCGATGGCCGAGCAGCTCGAAGAAACAGTGCGAGAAGTCGTTACAGATCCGGGGAAGCGGGACCCTAGAGACTTTGCGCTATGGAAGAAAGATGAAAAGCACCTGATGCAGTGGTTCAGTCCGTGGGGCTGGGGTTTCCCCGGATGGCACATTGAGTGTTCGGTCATGGCGAGCGAGTATCTCGGCGATCAGATTGATCTGCACGCGGGTGGCGAAGACCTCATATTCCCGCATCACGAATGTGAAATCGCGCAGGCCGAGAGTCTGTCGGGCAAACCGTTTGCGCGGTACTGGGTCCATACGCGTTTCCTGCAGGTGGACGGCCGCAAGATGTCAAAGCGTGACGGCAACTTCTTTACGGTGCAGGATCTCATTCGACCGATAGACGAAGGGGGGCGTGGATTTGAGCCCGCCGCCGTGCGACTGGCGCTGATCTCCGGTCAGTACCGCAAACCGTACAACTTTACGTTCGACACGCTGAAGGCCAGCACAAAACATATCCAGCGCATCCGGGAAGCACGCGAAATAGCTGACGCGGCGGCAGGCCCCGGAGAGGACATCCTGGCGGGTGACCTCGGCAACATCTATTCGCGTGCACTGGACGCGATGCTCGACGACCTCAACACACCCGAAGCAATTGCAGCGGGCCTGGAGGGCGTCAAGAAGATACTGGGTGCAGGCGGCGCCATGAGCGAGTCTTCCGGTAGCGCGGCGCGTGACTGGCTTGACCGGATGGATGCACTTCTGGGCTGGGAGGGAAATGCTTCAGCAGGCGCTGACGATGCCGACGACGTCCTTGCCGAGCAGGTCGAGAAGCTGCTGAGCGAGCGCACCGAAGCCCGCTCTCGCAGAGACTTTGATCGAGCCGACGCCATACGGGTTGAGTTGACCGAAATGGGAATCGAGGTAATGGACTCGCCCGATGGACCGCGCTGGCGGCGCAAACTTGTTGACCAATAACGCTGTCATGGCAAAGGCTCCAACGCGAATAAAGCAGATCGACTATACATCCATGGAAGGCGGGCTCCGGCGGATGCTGGACCGCTTTACCGAAGAGGGCACGCTCACGGGCGACGAGGACGAGGACGCTTTTCTCGCACGCGAGCCGGCTGCCGTGTTACTCGGGCTGCTCTATGACCAGCGCGTTCGTGCCGAGTACGCGTTTACCGGCCCACGACGTCTCAAGGAGCGGCTCGGGCACCTGGATCTGAAGAAAATTGCCCGGATGCGTCCGGAGAAATTCCAGGAGCAATTTGCCGAATCACCTGCCGTACACCGCTTCACGAACAAGATGGCGGAGTATACGCAGGCTGTCGCCCGCGACATCGCTTCGGACTACGACGGTTTGGCCGAAAACCTCTGGAACGATGGGGCCACGTTTGAAGAGGTGCAACGCCGCGTCATCGCGTTGCCGGGGTTTGGCAAGGGAAAGGCCGCCAAACTGCAGTTTGTGCTGCACTACCTGGGCTATCGCGACTTCAGCTAGCGCGGCCGCCGTGCAAATGGACTAGCGCCAGGGCACGGTGAACTAGCGTTGCCAGAACGACGGCACAAACAGGATGAGCACGGTGAATACCTCCAACCGGCCGGCCATCATCAGGATCGAGAGAAACCATTTTGCTGTCGCCGGAAGGGGGGCGTACGTGTCGGTCGGACCAAGCGACCCAAACGCAGGGCCGACGTTACCTACCGACGACAACGCGGCGCCGAGTGCCGTTTCAAGATCCAGCCCGAGCCAGGCGAGGACGAGCATGCCGAAGATGTTGAGGCACAGGTAGAGAAAGATGAACGACAGGACGTTTCTCATCACATCGTTCGGGACAATCTTGTCGTCCAATCGAAGTGGCAGCACCGCGTTCGGATGAAGCAGGCGCTGCAACTCACGCAGCGAGTTCTTCAGGAGGTGAACCTGGCGAACAACTTTCACCCCGCCGCCCGTTGATCCGGCCATGCCGCCGACAAAGAACAGGGCGAAGATTATGCCCACAGCAAGCGGCGGCCACACCTCGTAATCAGCAGTACCAAATCCTGTCGTTGTGACGATGGCGGTCACCTGAAAAACGGACAGGCGCAAGGCCTCACCGAGACTGTCGTATCCGGCAAACGAATCGGTGACGGTATTCATCGACTGCGCAACAGGCGTCCAAGTTGCGAGGGCAACAATCAACGATGCCAGTACGATGATTCCGGTATACGTCTTCAACTCCGCATTCCGCAACACGTGCAGTCCCTCGCGCCTGAGTAGCCGGTAATGCAGGACAAAACTGACACCGGCAAGAAACATGAAGGCGGTAATGACCCACTCGACATAAGCTGACTCGTACTGGCCGACCGACCCGTTCTTTGTGGAGAAACCACCGGTGGCCATGGTGGCGAACGCATGGTTTACGGCATCGAAGAAGTTCATCGCAGGGAGCAGCAGAATCACTTCCAGAACGGTAAAGCCGACATAGATCATCCACAGGCGTTTCGCCGTTTCACGCACGCGCGGCGTCAACTTGTCCGCACTGGGTCCGGGCACTTCGGCTTTGAAGAGCTGCATACCGCCCACGCCGAGGATCGGCAGGATGGCCAGTGTAAGCACGATAATTCCCATCCCGCCAAGCCAGTGTGCGAGGCTGCGCCAGAACAGAAGCGAGTACGGGAGTTCTTCGATGGCCGGTGTCGTTGCGCCGCCGAGAATGGTGGCTCCCGTAGTCGTGAACCCACTCATCGTTTCGAAGAACGCGTCGGTGTACGACGACAGCGCACCCGACAGCGTGAAGGGCAGCGCGCCGACAAGAGAGATGACGAGCCAGGCAAACGCGACAATCGCAAAACCTTCTCGCACCCTCAGCTTCTCGAGTTCACCGCCCCACAATCGCCAGACCGCTCCGCCGACAACGAGAGACCCGGCAGACGACACCGCAAAGGCAAGCCAGGCTGACTCACCGTAGGCAATGGCAACGCCCATCGGTATGACAAGCGAGATGCCGAGGAAGAACACAAGCACGCCGAGCGTGCCCGCCACAGCCTTAAGGTTGAGTACCATGGGACGGCGTCAATTGACAAAAAGGCGCTCGGCCTTTGCCATCATGGAGGGCAGAACAAACACGATAGCACGGTCTCCCGGATTAACTACGGTCTTTCCTGTTGCGACCTCGCTCTTCTTTCCGTGGTCGACTGCGGCGACCAGCACACCACGCGGCAGATTCAGTTCGCTCAGCGGGCCCTTTGTGATAGCGCTCCGCGGCTCGGCTTCCATCTCTACAATCTCGGCGTCGAGCCCGTGAACCGTGGCGACGCTGAGTACGTGCTTGCCGCGTAAGTAGCTCATGATCTCCCGTGACACGGCCAGCTTCGCGCTGACGGCCGCGTCAAGGCCGATTGATTGGCTGATCGGGATGTAAGCAACCTTCGAGAGCAGCGCGACCGTCTTTTTGACACCAAGGTGTTTCGCCAGCAGACACGTAACCAGGTTTGATTCCTCGTCGTCGGTTATCGCCACGAAAGCATCCATCTCGCCAAGCCCCTCCGTTGCAAGCAGATCGATGTCGGTCTCTTTGCCGTGAATCACAAGGACGTTCGGGAGCAGAGCGGCCTGCTTCTCTGCCGTCTCGCGATCAGGCACAATAAGCTTGACGCGCTTGTTGCGCTCACCCTGAAGCTCATCCGCAATCAGCAACCCGACCTCGTTGCCGCCCATGATCATGACGTTCTGTATGCGCCCCTCGTTCTTGCCGAAGTGCCGAATAACGTGCGGCATGTCCTTCGGCCTGGCGACGAGGAATATCTGGTCATTTGTACGCAGCCGGTCGGCACCAGTGGGAATCAGGGTTCGCACCCCGCGTACAATCGACGCAACACGGAACGGATGGTCGGGCAACTCGGCCGCAAGCTCATTCAGGGGGCGATCCGGACACGTGCAATCGCTGTCGATGCGCATTCCGACCAACTGCATATTACCGCCAACAAACGTCAGCGAATCAGTCGCGCTGGCCCGGCGGAGCAATCCGACGATCTCGCGGGCGGTGCTCTCCTCTGGGTGGATGATCAGGTTGATGCCAAGATCAGCAGCCTTCAGGATCGACTGCGCGTCTGCCAGTTCGCGCGAACGGACTCGGGCTACGGTCGTCGTGACACCCAGTCGGCTCGCCATCATGCAGGCGATAATGTTGACCTCGTCAATCGCCGCAACGGCAACAAGAAGGTCGGCCTCTTTCATGCCGGCGGCCTCCAGCACGTGCGCCGACGTGCCGTTACCGTGTATCGTCATGACGTCGAGGCGGTTCGCAACACTCTCGAGGCGGTCCTGGTCAACGTCCACGACAACGACGTCATGCTGGTCCATTGAAAGGATGCGGGCCACGTCGAAGCCCACTTCGCCCGCGCCGATTACCACTACGCGCATTTGGAACGGTACCGATTCGTAGTCGATCGAAAGGGCAAAATATACAGCGGGCGCGTCAGTGGTTGACGGAGAATTCAGGCATTCGACGGATCATCGAGCGGCAGCGTGATCCGAAAGACCGTGCCGGCGCCGGTGCGCGTGTCGAAGCTGATGTCGCCGTTCATGTCCTCGACAGCCTTCTTGACAATGGCCAACCCCAATCCTGTCCCACTTGTCTTGGTCGAGAAGTTCGGCTCAAAGATGCGGGCCCGCAGCTTCTCCGGTATGCCCGCACCATTGTCTGTTATCTCACAAACCGCAACGGCTCCCTCTTCGCGCTCTTCAACCCGGGTTGCCGCCTGTATTTCAGGAACCCTGTGCGCGGGTATAGCCTGAACGGCATTCTTGAGCAGGTTGATGAACACGCGGCGCAACTCCTCCCGATCCGCCCGAACCACAATCGGATCAGCCGGCAATCGCGTCTCGAACGTAGTCCCGCTCTCGGCCTGAATTAGTGCCACGGCGTCGCGCAAGACCGAGTTCACATCAAGCGGTTCGAAGATCTGCCGCGGCATCCGCGCAAAAGACGAGAACTCATTTGCGATCCGGGCCAGCGTGTCGATCTGATCGACGAGCGTTCGGGTGATGCGACCAAAAACGGATTTAAATTCCGGGTCCTCAACCTCCGACTTGGCAAGTGAACGCTGAAGATGCTGAATCGACAGCTTCATCGGCGTCAACGGGTTCTTGATTTCGTGTGCGACCTGGCGTGCCATTTCTCTCCAAGCGAGCTGCCGTTCCTGCTGGGCAAGCTGCGTCCGGCTGTCAGCAAGCTGACCCTGCATGGCGTTGAACGTTTCGACAAGGTCACCCAACTCATCCCTCGAATTCACCGGACGGATGCCTTCAAATCGGCCCTGCGCAACGGCTTCCAGTCCAACGCGCAGTCGTGCAATCGGGCGGGTCAGTGCATTTGCCAGCACGGACGCGGTCGCAAGCACAACAAGCACAAGCAACAACAACGCGCCAAACAGATAGGCAATGGTTCGCGCTCGCTCTTCCTCTATCCGTTCCTGCTCGGGCAAGGTCGGCACCGACAGCACATACCTGGGTATGCCCGCCTCGTCTGGAAGCGCGCGATATCCGGCCGCGTACGACACCGAGCCAACCTGCTGTGTCAGACTGACAAAACGATAGCCTTCGAAATTGAGCGCCGAGTACGCACCCACGGGAAGCCTTGGGTCAATTAATCGATCCCGAATCAGCTGCGGCCTGCTTGAGTCAACGAGTTCGGTCCCCTGAAACAGATTCAAATCGAGTCCAACCTGGGCCGAAAGTGAGTCCATGCTGATCCTGTCCAGCACACGATATGGCAGCTCACCGGCACGTGCCTCAGCAGCGAGTGTTCGTTCGACCCGTTCAAGATGTTGGCGAAGCCAACTGTCGACGGCGCGATCGTTCTCTCCCGTCACTACCTGCAATCCAACAAATCCCATCGCCGCAACCGTGACGATGCCCACGGCAAAGAATGCGTTGAGCACCTTGTCCCTGAACCGAACCCGGGGCGCAGGCAGCAGGCCGGCACGCCATCGCGCAACAATCCCGACGAGGTAGAGCGGCACCGCCACGAACAGTCCGGCGACAGTCAAACGAAGCAGCGAGTATAGATGATCGAACACTGTGGTCGCGGCCATTCGCGCTGCAACGATCACCGACTGGTCAAGCCTGATCGCATTCGCGGGTCCCGTGTGCCGTACGTAGTAGGTCTCGTATGATCGGCCCCGCACACGCTCCCGACGCCACAGCGAATTTTCCCGCCGCATCTGAGTTTCCACGCCTTCGTCGAGTCGAAGTCGGCCGAAGCTCGAACCGGTCGTACGAACCAGGATGCCGTCGCGGAATTCTGCCAGCGAAATATCCTCGGTAATTGCTCCGTAGAAGCCCGTAGAAACAAAGACACGTGGAAACGGCGTGCCGACTTCCTCGGTCATTGACCGCGGTTCCGCGCCAGCCATCACCCATCCCACGCGCTCCCCCTCCCTGACGATTGGACGCAGGCCCTCGTACCGAAATCGTTCGCGCTCGTGTCGTCCCGTTACCTGCTCAACCAGCGAAGCCGGACCGCCTGCATCGGCGTACATCGCGCGCAGCAGGTCGAAGTCTGCCCGTTCGAGCTGATCAAGCGACGCGTCACTGACCTGCTGATCAGCCTCGTAGTATCCACCCAGCGGTGTGCCGTCCAGGTCCAGGAGCGTCAGATTGATCTCGTACGACCGGAGCGACGCAAGCAGCGAAGCGCGCAACCGAACGGTCGCCAGCGAGTCGATCACGCGACCCGACGGGCGATCAGCAAGAACCGCGTTTACTACAAGTGTGTCGGATGCCGTGTCTTCGAGAAGCTGCTCAATCGAGAACACAACGCGCGGATCGCTTCCATTGTCGAATGTCTCAGCCGCATCGATCAATACATCCCGACGCTGGGCCTGGAGTCCGCTGTAAAGCAGCGGGTACAGAAACGCCGCGACCACAAACACGGCGAACAGCGTATTGCGCAATGTGAGTGATGCGGCGCCCGACCCACCCCAGTAGTGGAGCGTAATGCTCACTATGGCGAAGCCGATGAGGATCAATACCCCTCGCACGGGAGGTAGGGTACTGCCCAGCGACGTAAACACATACGCCGCTCCGACGAGTCCGCCGGCAATGAGTGCAGGTACAAGCAGCGACACACCGTAGGACACACCCGACCGTCGC
>JAUIJQ010000082.1 GCA_030431165.1 Rhodothermia bacterium
CCAGTGGCCGCCGCAGCGCCGGGGCCTGGCCATAGTGCCGAAACATGGCTCGCTTTATATCATCGACCACACGCGGAACGACCGAGAAGATGGTCTCCCTGAAGAAATAGAGGCCGTGCTCGACCTCGTTTTCGACGCGAACATCAGAAGCACGAACTTCGTCGGTTTCGAGTAGCAGCCGAACCTGTGCACGGATGTCCTGCAGCGCAACTTCGCGTTCAGCCGGGGTCGGGTCGCACTGGTCCAACACCGAAAGGATGTCTGCGATTTGCTGCTGCTTGTAGAGGATGCTGCGACGGCGTGCTTCGGTCGGGTGCGCCGTAAGCGTTGGCTGAATATCGAGTGAGTCCAGGATCGCACACAGCCGCTCGTACGTAACGCCTTGCTCGCAGAGGTGCCGGATGGCGGCATCAATCGACTCCGGCCGGGGGATGTCGGGTTCACCGCGCGAACGGAGCCGATTAATTCGAACGATCTCCTGTTTCTCAGCCTGATTGACCAGGTGAAACAGCGCCGTGACAACCCGAACGACCTCCTCAAGGTCACCAACCGGACGATCAGCCAGGAGCTGTGCGGCATCAGCGATGCGACCATTGCGACACAATTCGTGCAGGTCGTCAATAAACGCAACGATGTCACGGCCGACGACTTCCGCCGCGACGTCGTGCAGTGCAGAGCCGAGGAGCGTCAGCGTCTCGTCGAGCTCTGGTGTGATGGCAACGTCCGGTTCGGAGAGGGAGAATGAGTCGACGGGAGTCCTTTGGTCGGTCAAGTTGCGTACCGGGATTATTGGGGGAAACGAACCTGGAGGTCCTCCAGTGCGATGTCGGATACACGGGTTAACAGGCCATCCTCGAAATAGCCATCGTAGATGTGGACATCTGCAAAGGTGGAGTCAACGGGTGCGGAATAGTTGTGGTAGTCTGAAAACAGGATGCCGCCCACGCGACGTTGATTGTACGCCTCGCGAAATCGCGAACCGCCGCCGTCGGTGTGGTAGTAGTACGACATGTAGTCGATGACTGCGGGCTCGGGCCTGATCCAGTATACGAACCGGTCGTCGTGGTCCAGCCCGCCGCCTTCCGGGTTGAACGTTACCTCGACCTTGTGATACTCGGTAGACGCAACCGACGCCGTACCCAGATAGCGCGTGCGTACCGCACCGTCTCCGAGCGGTTGGGGAAGTAGCGCGAAGTAGACGACAGAGTTCACGTCGACGTAAACAGATCGATGTTTAACCGAGTCGAGTACAACCCGGTTGCCATCTATCTCGCGATAGATTTCGTCGTTGTTCACGACATCCCGGATGTGACCAAGGGAATCCGAAAACTGCCGCTCGTACTCGAAGATGCCATTGTTTCGCCGAACGCGGTAGTCGTACTGTCGGAATCTGAACGTGATTTCGACGTCGTTCAGAAGGTCGTTGCCCTGGTACGCAATTGCTTCGGCGATAATCGAATCGGCGAGCGATTGTGGCCTTGCGGAAGTGTCGTTCGGGACCGACTGGTCAGACGAGCCAGGCACACACCCAGCGGCGATTACGGTGATAAGTATGACCGCCGTCCACTGTCGGCACGCGGGCCCGACAGCGGCCATTACGCCAGGCGTACTACGCGTCTGATGGGACGAACGTACCCTGGAGGCTTCTTGATGCGCTTCATTCAGATTGTGCTGACAGTACCGTGGGGTCATTGACTATCCGGGTCAGATTGGTTTACCTATATTCAAATACGCGTCGCACGCGGTTCGCATGCTCTTTCGCTTTGCCGGCGGTTGTCGTTCTCGGGCCGGCGCGATGCATCAGAGGCTCGACAACAGACGGGAGTCTGCACGTCGGTGGTGTACTCTGAATGCGATCCCGAGCGCACATCAAGGCTGGCTTAGTGCCGCACAAGAGCGAAGAGGAAAGCTGTGACCAAGGCAGACATTGTCGACCAGATCTCCACGGCAACGGGACTCACGAAACTGGAAACGGAGGCCGTGATTAACGGTTTCATCGCCAGCGTGAAGGAAGCGGTTGTTGGTGGTGAGACTATCCATCTTCGGGGTTTCGGTTCTTTCCAGGTCCAGCACCGCGCGCCGCGCACGGCACGGAACCCCAGGACCAACGAAGCGGTAAAGATCGGCGATCGGTACGTTCCGATCTTCAAGGCGTCCCGCGATTTTCGCGACCTCGTTGACGAGGGCGTGCGTCGTTCGAAAGAGCAGTAGGTCCTACGCTGGAATATGAGCGAATCGTCGATTTGTGGAGGGTGCGGCGCCAAGCTTCCCCCTGATGCAGATTTATGTGATCTTTGCGGCTGGTCCGTTACCGATGAGGCTGCTGCCGCAGAGCCCGGTGCGGGAATCAACTCCGCATCCGACACCCTCGATGGTGAACACGTAGAAGGCCGGCACGATGCCGGGCCCTCGCGCGTGACCGATGCGGGCGCCGTGCACGCGGCCGTCAAACTGGAAGAGTCGGAAGCCGCAGGCCCGTCCGACAATGCCGCAAGAAGTGCGTTTCTGGTGGCCGCGGCAGCGACGCTGCTTGTCGCCGGCCTCTATCTGATCACCGTCGTTAGCCGATCAGCGACATCGACGACCACGCCGCCAACGGTTCAGCCTGTTGATACGTCGCCTGCCCCTCTGACGGGCGAAGCCAAGGGCGAGGAAGAGGCGCTGCGAGCGCAGATTGACGACACCGAAGGTTCTGGTCGTGTCGATCTACAGCGTGCGTTGATTGCATTGTATGTTCGGGAGAATCGACTGGATCTTGCAGGCGAGGTTCAGGAAGACATCGCAACGGATCTCGACTCAGAGCTCGAGTGGGTGCGTACTGGCAACCTCTATTACGACTGGATGGAGCTGCAGGGAGGGGCATTGCGTACAGCGTACGCGCGCAAAGCCGTCGGCAGCTATCAACGGGCGCTGGAGATCAATCCCGACAATCTGGATGCCCGAACCGACATGGCGCTTGCGTACTTCTATGATCCGCAGCAGCCGATGGAAGCCATCAAGAACATCACCATGGTTCTTGAGGCTGACTCGACCCATATCCAGGCGAACTACAATCGGGGTTACCTGCTATTCCAGATTGGTCGATACGACCAATCGGTTGCGCAGTTTGAGAAAGTCATGCGACTTGTCGGAAACCCCGAAGATCCAATTTACCGCCGTGCGCAGGCAGCAATTCAAACGGTACGCCAGCGCGCAGCGGCGTCATGAGCGGTTCTGATCGCGGGTGGACGCTCGCGCGGTTGGGTTTGATCGCGCTGCTGTGTGCGGCTGGTATCGGGGCATCCGCGTGTGTCCCCGCCGGGTCAGCAGATGACGGCAGGGAAGGAAGGCTAGTCGTATTTGCCGCGTCGTCGCTTGCTGATGCAGCGCAAGCTCTCGCCGATTCTTTTCGCGTGTCAGACCCGACCGTCGAACCGCAGATCGCACTTGCGTCGTCGTCAGTGCTTGCCAGGCAGATCGAGCGGGGGGCCCCGGCTGACGTGTTTCTCAGCGCTAACCAGGATTGGATCGTTTACCTCGATTCACTTTCGCTGCTCGCACCACACGTGCGGCTGCCAATAACGAACGCAATTGTTCGCTTCTCACGTCCGCGTGCGCTCGCATCGGACGGGCGAATTGCGATCGGAGATCCTGATCATGTTCCTGTAGGTCGCTACGCTCGCGATCTCCTAGTGTGTGACGGGTCGTGGGACGCTTTGGCAGATCGGATTGTACCCACGGCTGACGCCCGATCTGCCATCAGCCTATTGCGATCAGGGGCGGTAGACCACGCGCTTTCGTACCAGTCAGATTACGTGTTTCTCGGGCCGACATACGACGTTGTTGAGATGACCGCGGGGTGTATGCCGGATATCGGCTACTTCGCGGCGACTGTTGTCAGAACAGAACGTCCTGATGCGGCGGCAAGGTTTGTTTCGTACCTGGCGTCCCCGGAAGCGGGCGCGGTTTGGCAGGAATTTGGGTTTCGCCCGGTGCAAGAAACGGGCGCCGTCACATCCGGTGGGGTAGCGGGCGAATGATGTTGACGCCGGAAGAATGGTCAGTGGTCTGGTTGTCTCTTCGCATTGCGCTGCTTGCAACCGCAATAGCCGTGATTCCCGCGATATTGCTTGGCTACGCGCTTGCTCGCAAGCGAATCAGAGCGCCACTCATCGTCGAGGCAGTGCTTCAGCTACCGCTGGTTCTGCCCCCCGTCGTTACGGGCCTGTTGCTGCTGTATCTGCTTGGGCCGCAGACGCTGCCCGGACGGTTCTTTGCGCGGTTGGGGCTGCCCATTGCGTTTGGCTGGTTCGGGGCTGCCGTGGCGGCATCCGTTGTTTCGTTTCCGCTGATGCTTCAGAACGTCCGTACGGCGTTCGAACAGATCGACCCTGACCTGGAGTCGGCCGCGTTTGTGTACGGGGGCGGATTCTGGGGAGCAATGCGCTATGTGACCTTGCCGCTGGCAGCCCGTGGTATTGCGGCGGGGGTCGTGTTGGCCTTTGCCCGTGCCGTTGGCGAGTTTGGCGCTACGATCATGCTTGCCGGCAACATTCCCGGTCTGACAAGAACGCTCCCACTTGCCATATACAGCGCGTTTAACCAAGCTACCGGAGATGCCGCCGTGCTGCGCCTGGCGGCTGCCTCTGTTGCGCTTTCGGTTGCCAGTATAGCTGTTCACGCAGTGCTGACGCGGAAGCTCTACCGGACGGATGAAGCCGGCACAACGCTTTGAGTATATTGCTGAATCACCCAAAAGCGGCTGCGCACAGTGAACCTCACCGACTCAGACAGAAACAGAATTCAGGCAGCAGTAGCGGAGGCAGAATCCGGGACCTCGGGTGAGATCGTCGCATGCTTGATGCCGAGTTCTGATTCTTACGGCATCAGCTATCTGAGATCCGCGATCGTGTTCGCCCTTGCGGGGACAATAGTCGCGGCCATCGTCGTTCGGACATACACGGGATGGGGGCTTGTTTGGCTCTATAGTCCGCTTGGATTTGCGTCGTTTATGCTCGCATGCGGTTTAGTCGGTGCAGCCGTTGCCGCCGTGTGGCCGGGATTCAGACGCCTGATGATAGGCGGTCCGCGCCTGCGGCGAATGGTACGCCTTCAGGCATATCGGACGTTTGTTTCAGAGGAGGTTTTCCGGACGCGAGAACGAACCGGGATTTTGATTTTTGTCTCTCTTTTTGAGCACCGCGTTGAGGTGGTTGCTGATGAGGGGATCAACAATGTCGTCGACGCTGACTCGTGGAACGGGGTTGTCGAAATGCTCTTGCGCGAGCTTCGCCTTGGCCGTGTTGCTCAAGGGTTTGAGCAGGCGGTAGGCGCATGCGGGAAGATTCTCAAGGATGCGGGCGTAGTCCGCGCACCCGACGACGATGACGAATTGGCCAACAATCTCCGCGAGCGGGATCGGCGCAAGGAATAGCGGCCGGGAAGGGACAGATGCAGGGATGACATCCGCGCTGAGCGGCAGACGTCGATCAGGTTGTCCCTAGAGGAAGCCGAGCTCCAGCTTTGCTGCCTCAGACATCCGGTCGGGCGTGTACGGAGGGTCGAATGTCAGTTCGACCCGTGCCTCGGCGACACCGTCAACGTTGGCGGCACGTGTCTCGACCTGCGCCGGAAGAATTCCCGCAGCCGGACAGTTCGGTGTCGTCAGCGTCATCACAATCTTGACGGTCCGATCAGGATAGATCAGGATATCGTAGATCAGGCCGAGGTCAAACACGTTGACGGGGATCTCCGGATCGTAGACGAGGCGAAGAGCGTCTGTAATATTTTCGCGGAGCGCCTCCTCGTCGAACGGTTCGTCACTCTCGCTCGGAGTATCACTCTCGGGCTCAGGAAGAGCGCCAGATGTCTGCACGGCTGACGCATACTGGCGCATTCGATCGACCATTGCGCTGAGCCCGTTCTTTCGCGTCGGCGAAAGATGCTCGTTCATGCCGATCTCATCGAGAAACGACAGGTCTGCACCGGCGACGGCGTCGGGGGTCTCACCGGAGAGGACACGAACAAGGATCGCGATCAAACCCTTGGTGATCAGGGCGTCGCTGTCAGCGGTGAAGTGCAGACGGCCGTCGATCAGGTCAGGCTTGAGCCAGACCTGGGACTGGCAGCCTCTGATGCGAAAGGCATCCGTCTTGTACTTGTCTTCGATGAGAGGAAGCTCTTTGCCCAACTCGATCAGGTATTCGTACCGTCCGAGCCAGTCATCGAAAAACGAGAACTCCTCGACGACGGCCGCCGCCCGATCCTGAATTGTCTGTACCGTTTCCACTAGGCGAAGAGAGATTGCACCTTGCGCATGCCTGCTTCGAGCGCTTCGATGTCGGCTTCGTTGTTGTAAAACGCAAACGACGCACGGACCGTACCGGGCAGGTCGAATCGTTCCATTAGGGGCATCGCACAGTGATGCCCGGTACGGACAGCGACGCCCATTCGGTCGAGAACTGTTCCGACGTCATACGGGTGCGCACGGTCGTAAACAAAACTCAAGACCGGCGCTTTGTCGGGTGATTCGCCTACGACGGTCACTCCTCGAATAGCGCGAACCTGTTCGGTTGCGATCTTGAGCAGTCGCATTTCGTGCTCTCGTACGTGCGTCCAGTTCAGCCTGCTCATGTACTCGATTGCCGCACCGAGGCCGAGGACGCCCGCGATGTTGGGTGTTCCGGCTTCCAGCCTGTGCGGGAGGGAGGCATACGTCGTGCCGCTGAACGAAACCGTTTCGATCATGTCCCCGCCACCCTGGTAGGGAGGCAACGACTCCAGTACGCTCAGTCGCCCGTATAGCACTCCAACACCCGTCGGGCCAAACATTTTGTGGCCCGAGAAGCACACGAAATCCGCGCCCAGTTCACTGACGTTTACTGGTCCGTGGGCAAACGCCTGCGCTGCATCAACGAGGACCAGTGCATCAACGTCATGTGCGAGCTGCACGATCTGCGCAATCGGGTTTACTGTACCGATTGCGTTCGAGGTGTGGCCAACCGCAACGATGCGCGTCTTGGTCGATAGTAGACGCGAATACGCTTCGAGGTCGAGGACGCCGTCGTCGGATACAGGCACGACGCGGAGCGTTGCTCCTGATCGCTCGCACGCCATCTGCCACGGCACGATGTTGGAGTGATGCTCAAGCGCGGTAACGATGACCTCGTCATCAGCCGTCAAACGCTTCTCGATGCCAGAGGCAACCAGATTAATCGACTCCGTTGTGCCCGACGTAAAAACGATTTCGTCCGGTGTAGCTCCGATATAGGCTGCCGCAAGGGCGCGAACACCCTCATACGCGTCGGTCGCCTGCTGCGAGAGGTAATGGACGCCCCGATGGACGTTGCTGTTCTTGGTTGCGTAGAAACTATGGATGCGATCGATGACGATATCCGGCTTCTGCGTCGTCGCCGCGTTGTCTAGGTAGGCGAGTGGATGCCCGTATACACGCTGTCGCAGAATGGCGAAGTCACGACGTAGCGCGGCGACCTCTGGCCGTGTGACCAGCTCCGGTATGTCTGTCGTGGTTGTCACGTATTTGTCCGACTCTCGTTGATCGCAGTAAGTGAATTGTCGACAAGGGACTCGACGTACGATCTGACCGTATCGGGTGCTATAAGCGCAAGCACATCGCCGGCAAAAGCACCGAGTAGCATCCTCATGGCACGGTCCCGGGGGAGGCCGCGGGACTGCAAATAGAAGAGGGCTTCCGCTTCAACCTGTCCGGTCGTCGCGCCGTGACTGCATTTTACATCATCCGCGTAAATCTCGAGCTCGGGCTTTGCATACATCCTTGCGGTGTCAGACAGAACAATCGACTTGTTTGACTGATATGCGTTTGTCTTCTGCGCGTCCCGGCGAACCAGTACCTTGCCGTTGAACACGCCGGTGGCAGTGCCGTCAAGAATGCCTTTGTATAGCTCGTTGCTTTCGCAGTTTGGCTGAGCATGATCGACAAAGGTGTGGTTGTCCACATGTTGTGAGCCGTGGGCAACGAACAGGCCGTTCAGATGCGTTTCGCAATGCTCGGCGTCGGGCAGAATGTGGAGGTTATTTCTGACAAGCGAACCGCCGAAGGTTGCCGTGAACGTCGAGACCTCACTTGAGCCGGATTGATATATCCTCGTTGTGCATACCTGCTTTGCTGACGGACCTTCCGACTGGATTCGGTAGTGATCCACGTGGGCGTCGCGGGCGGCAAACACCTCGCACACTACGTTCGAGAAGACTTCCGACGGTGCATCAGACGGTGCCTGAGACGAGTCGGTCGCGGTGCTGAGCGACTGCTGGTTTTCAACAATGGTCAGGCGACTTCCCTCGTCAGCGACATAAAGTAGACGAGGCTGAACAAGCGAGTGATGACCGGTTGTAAGGGAGAGAACCTCAATTGGTGTTGCTACCTCTACGCCACGGCGTACACGCAAAAGCAATCCGTCCGAAAGGAACGCGGTGTTCAGCGCCTCGAACGCCTGATGCTCGGGATCCGTTATTTGTCCGAGAAACGACTCGAAGGGATTCCCATCGACGTCAAGGTCTGCCTGGCGAAGCGACTCGATGGTCAGCCCGGTGGGAAGTCCGTCGAGGTTACTCAGTCGCCTGGAGATCTGCCCATCGATGATGACGACGATAGGGCCGGTCAGGCCGGGCACGCGCAAACGGGCAACATCAACGTCCAGCTCTTCGACATCGGATGCTGAGGCTGCGCTGATGTCGGTTGGCAGTGCTTTGGCGATCGGAGTGTACTTCCAGGCCTCGTCTTTGACGCCCGGAAATCCCAGGCTTCTGAGGTACGCCATCCCGGTACTGCGCAGGTCTGCAATTCGACCAGCGGCCTGGCTGCCACTCAGTCGTTCACGCGCCTCGGCATATTCATCATTTACCGCAAGCAAATAGATATATTCACGCTGCAAACCAATTGGCATGGTAATCTCACCATCTAACCAGCGGAGCACTTCGTAAGCTTCTTTATTTTTCTGTGTTGCCAATAAAATATAAGCTTTTTCTACTCCCAAAGCTGGAGTTTGCGGCAACTCTGATTCAAACGGATGCAAAAAACGCGAGGCAAGCTCTGGGCTGCCGCGATAATGCAGAACATTAACCAGGCGCGCCACCTCACTCATATTCACATTTTGCTGCTGGTTGACGTAATCTTCAGCTGATTTATATGCTTGCTCGGTCTGATCCAACTCAAGCTGTAGGGTCATCAACACCTCTAAATCGTCAAACTTGAATTCCGTGGGATGCACCCGCCAAAAATCCTGGTAGGTAACAATCGCTTCTGCAATTTTCTGCTGAGAAGATTGCAGGCGGGCCAGATTGCGATAGTGATTCGGCTGGCGAGTTTCCTCCGTACCCACCAATGCCTCAAGCGCTGGCTCCTGCTTTTCATACTGCTGAGAGGCCGCGTACATTTCATTCATAGTACGCAACGAATCATTACTTTTTTGCAAACGGTTAATTTCTTCCAGATTCGCAAGATAATCATCAGGACGTTGCGCAAACTGATAAAGTTTACCGAGCTCATGACGCGCCCGCAGGTTATCAGGATTTTTCTCCACAAATCGCTGCATCACATCAATCGCT
>JAUIJQ010000083.1 GCA_030431165.1 Rhodothermia bacterium
GGTATTCAGAGAGGAGTTACCAGTGGCATTAATAGTCGCATTCACAGCGGTCTTTATAGCGGCGAGGTGACACAGCCGGCGGGCGATACGATGAGTCGAACAAGGTTGCCAGACCAGTGACCGAACAAGAACGCGGCTTACAGAAATGGAAGACGCGCATGCAACTGTATGCGTCAAGTCCGCGTGGTCGCACGGTTGTGCGAGCGCTTCGACTTATTCTCGTCGTAGGCATCCTCGCTGTCCTTGTTCTGCAGGTCGGATCGATAGGTTGGCGGTCCGTGCTGACGTCTCTGCCGACGACGCCGTGGTTCTACGTCCTCGTTCTGACGATGTACTTCCTCCTCCCGTCCTTCGAGTTGGGAATATACAGGAGAATGTGGCGGGCTCCCCTCGCACCATTGTTACGGGTACTGATTCGCAAGCGGGTTCTGAACAACGAGGTCGTCGGCTATTCGGGTGAGGTGTATCTCTACAGTTGGGGCCGCAAGCTGGCCGGAGTGGATGACGCAAAGTCCTTCGCGGCCGTAAAGGACAACGCCATTGCCTCGTCGCTGGCGTCGAATACGATCCTCGTCATCCTCGTCACCGGCTTTGTTCTGGC
This sequence comes from Rhodothermia bacterium, assembly GCA_030431165.1. Lineage (GTDB taxonomy): Bacteria > Bacteroidota > Rhodothermia > Rhodothermales > JABDKH01 > JANQRN01. The sequence goes on from JAUIJQ010000083.1 coordinate 602, forward strand.
GGGGAAGGTTGTACTGGTTGATGTGATTGGCCCGCAGAACCCGATTGCGATTGTCGTCGCAATCGCCGGCGTTGCGATTCTGGCGGCCACGTTTGTGCGCTTCCGCCGGTCAATTCTCTCGCATTCGGCGCGCGTCGTTGGAATTCTGTTTGGCGTCCACTGTCTGCGTTTCGTCGTGATGTATGGCCTGCAGATACTTCAGTGGTGGGTTGTTCTGCCCGACGCCCCGCTCAGTGTCTGGGCCACAATGCTCGTTGTCGGGACACTTACAAACAGGATCCCGTTCCTGCCGGCACGCGATATGTTCACGATCGGTGCGATGCTGGGCGTCAGCGGTTTTCTCGATGCATCCCAGGCGGTTGTCGCCGGCATGCTGGTCACCAAGAGCGCGATTGACAAGACCTTGAACGCAGGGCTCTTTGCCACTACTGCGTGGATCGACCGGCGGGGAAGCGTCGAAGCGGAAGACCTGACGACTGCGGCCGACGAGTTTTCTGCAATCGAGGCTGAGGAGAGCGAAACAGCGAAGATGTATACCTAGCGCAGTCCGGCCGCGGCAAACGTATCACACGCCTCAACCGAGGCCTGTTCGAGTCCCGTGCGGAACCACTGTACGCGCTGTGCGCTTGAGCCGTGCGTAAAAGACTCACGCTGTACGCGTCGGCCCGACATCTTTTGCAGCCGGTCGTCACCAATTGCAGCGGCCGCCCGAAGGCCCTCTTCGACGTCGCCCTGCTCAAGGATCCCCTGCATATCATTTGCACGCCGCGCCCACAATCCGGCATAACAATCTGCCTGGAGTTCCTGTAACACCGAGAGCTGATTGGCTTCGGTCTGTGAGGACCGCCGCTGTAGCTGGCGAACTTGATCAGACAACCCGGTGATGGTCTGGATGTGGTGGCCGACTTCGTGCGCAACGACGTAAGCAAATGCAAAGTCTCCGTTTGCTCCGAGGCGGCGAAGCTCGTTCAGAAACCCGAGGTCCAGATATACCTGGCGATCCCCCGGGCAGTAAAATGGCCCGGTGGAAGACGAGTTGTATCCGCAGGCCGACTGTACGCCGTCTTCAAACAGAATGAGCTGCGGTTCAGGATAGCGCTGTCCTGACGCTGAGAAAACTTGCCCCCAGACGTCTTCGGTGGATGCAAGAACCACCGAGACAAACTCAGCCGCCTCGTCGCTCGCCGCGCTGCGCGTTGACGGCGACTGCGTCTGAACGGCCCCGCCCGAGCCACCTGACAACTGGCCGAGCAGCGTCAGCGGGTTCTCGCCAAGGAGCAGGGATGCGACGATTACAAGCAGGATCGTGCCACCTCCAACTTTCACCCCCCGCGGCATGCTCCCGCCGCGTCTGTCCTGTACGTTTGCGCTTCGGCGCCCGTCCTTCCAACGCATACTGTCTTTCCGTCGATTTTGGAACTGCGATTAAGGATTTTGAAGTATACGAGAAAGGCACACTTCGCATGCTTCCAGTTTATAGACTTCGGGCCATGACGATACCGAATCCTGGTTCGTTTTCCGCAAAATCGTAGTAGTATGGCAATGTCCAGCGCCTCCTTCCGGGCTACCCTTCCCGGATCAACCCTGACCCGCATCTTTGCACAGTGTCCTGTCCCGACGGGAATTGCCATTGTGCTTCTGTTGCTGGGTCCTGTTTCTGCCGTCGCGCAACAGGTTGACACGATGGTTGTCAGACTTGCGCCAATCACGGTCGAGGCAGAACGCTATTCACAGGAGCTCGCCGCGGCAACGTCCGCTATCAGCCGGCTGGAGCTTGAGACGGTTGAGGGCATGCCATCCGACAACGCGACCGATCTGTTTCGGATGCTACCCGGCCTCGGCTTCCTTTCGCTCGATGGTACAGGGCACGACGCCCAGGCGGTTGTTCGGGGCTTCTTTGGTGGTGGCGATGCGGAGTACGTGCAGGTACTCATTGACGGCGTTCCGGTCAACGATATCGAGAGCGGACTCGTCGCCTGGGACCTTATAAACCTCCACGCCATTTCGCGGGCTGAGGTGCTGCGCGGCGGATCTTCCTCGCTTTACGGTGATGCTGCGATTGGAGGTGTTCTGAATCTTCACACCGACCGTTCCCCCGGTCGAAAAATGAGCGGATCCGTGCACTACGGCTCGCACGCTACGATCGAAGCCGCCGCGCGGTACGCCGACCAAATCGGAATGCGCCGCTTCTCGGTCGGAGGCATGGTGGATCGTTCGGATGGTTATAGGGAGCGCGGTGATCGCGAAGTTGCGGCGGTTCACCTCGAGGGTGATCTACTCGCCGACGGACCGGTGAGAGGACGCGTCTCGCTCTCATCGGCGTGGCGCGACGTCAGTAAACCCGGCCCGCTGACTGACAGTCTTTTTGCTGTGTCGCGGCAATCGGTTTCGCCGATGTTCGCGGCAGACAGAATCGACGAACGGCGTCATTCCGGTAGTCTTCTGTTCGAAAGCGCGACCGACGGACCACTGACGTGGCGGGCGCGGGCGCGCAGTGCGCTGCGGGACGCTCGTGACATCAGCACGCTTGCGCTTGCGGCCGACTTCGCCGATACGCAGGACCGGGATCTGTTGACGCGGTCGCTTGGCGTGGAAGGGCAAGTGATCGGGCGCGGTGCGTTCGGTCAGCTTGTCGCGGGCGTCGACGTTGCGTTCAACGGACTGGAGTCGACATACTATCAGTTCTTCACCGGTACATCGGCTGACTACGAAAACGCCGGGCCGTTGACGCGCGGCGATGAGCTCGTCAGCGGCGATGGGTCCCGCCGACAACTCGGAGCCTTTGTGCAGGCCGAGTCCAAACGGTTTGGGCCCCTGGCGATTACGGCCGGTGCACGGCTCGATCAGATCGCTGATCGGTACACTCCCGACGGCGACGCTGAAGTTGAGAACACGCACAATGCCTTCAGCCCCAAGGTTGGACTCAACGTGGAAGTCCTGAATTCCCCGGATGCCCGTGTCAACCTGTATGTGTCGGCAGGTCAATCGTTCAAGGCACCCGCCATTGACCAGTTGTTTGATCAGCGCATGACACCCGTCCCGTTCCCGCCGTTCGCGATTGCCATTTCCAACGGCGAGCTGGACCCGCAGCGCGGAGACAATCTTGAACTCGGCGGGTATGGTCAGGTACTGGTTCCGGGACGCGGTCGCGTGGAAGCGTCGCTGTCGCTCTACCGCATGGACATGCGTGACGAGCTTGACTTCTCCTTCGCGGAGTTTCGGCTGATCAACATCGGAAAAAGCCGCCACGAAGGCGCTGAAGTTGGCGCCCGTTACTTCGATCGTTCAGGTGTCACTGCGCACGTCAGCTATGCCTACCAGTCGACGACGTTCAGGAACGGCGACAACGAAGGCAACTATGTCAAGGCGGTACCGCGCGATCTCATCGACGCCGGCGTTTCGTATGCACACACGTCCGGAATCGGTGCCGGCCTGCGGTACAGCGGTGCGCGTCGAATCTTTCTGGACGATCAGAACACGCGCGGACTCAAGGACAGCGATCGGCTCGACGCTCAGCTTTCGTTCACGAAGGCAGACGCAACGGTGATGATCGAAGTGTTCAACCTCCTCGATGAGGCGAATGTGTCAACTGGCTTCCCTGACCCGGCTGGTGGCGACGGGCGCTTCCTGTATCCGACGGCAGAGCGCTACATCAAGCTTGGCGTCATTTATCGCCGGTAAGCTCGGCGGTCAGCCAATGCGCCGTCGGCTCGGGTCGGTGCGGGCAGGCGGCGGTGGTGCGGGCTTGGGGAATTGCTCACGCGTGATGCGCACGATATCTGCGATTTCCGGATCAAGCGTTTCGACCATCCAGTCGAGATAGGTAGGCTCGTCCTGGTTTATCTGGCGCAGACTCTTGCCGGCGAACTTCCCGAAGCAGACAATGATATCATCGTCTTCGACGCGAAGTTTGCGCTTGCTGTCCAGGTACGGATGCCTCAGCGCAACGACAACGTCGTGCGCGGATCCAGCCAGGCCGTAGCGCCGGGTCTGCTCAAACAGGATCGTCTCTGTGGCTTCGACGTCAGCGAGCGCGCGGTGTGCCTCGGGGATCGACGTTCCGAAGTAGTAGCGGTGCGCCCAGTCCAGATTGCGGATTTCGTGCTTCCGCAGGATTTCCAGCGCGTCCAGCACAACGCGGTCGTACGGCCCGGGAAGCGGCCGGCGAAGGCGACCGTACTCGGCGCGAAGCAAAGGGACGTCGAAGTTCGCGGCGTTATATCCGCCCAGGTCAGCGTCGTCCAGCAACTCGCTGATTTTGTCTGCGAGGTCGCGAAATGTCGGCGAGTCTGAGACGTCAGCGTCTCCGATGCCTGTGATCTGCTGGACTTCCTGCGGAATTGGCTCTTCCGGGTTCACGAGCGTCTGGAACGACGTGCGGGAGCCGGAAGGCTCAAGGCGGATCGCTGCAAACTCGATCACGCGTGCGGACTCAATCTGCAGCCCGGTCGCCTCGAGGTCAAAAAGCAGAAGTGGTCTGGAAAGCTTCACCCGTTGTCTATTTCCTCAAAGCGCTTGTTCTGGATCCGGTAGTCCCGCCAGTCTTTGTAATCGTAATGCCACCACTCGTACTCGTATACGCTGAAGCCCTCGGCTTCCATGGCCGTGCGCAGGATTTGGCGATTCTCACGTTCCTCGGCCGTTCCCCCCGCGTAATCTGCGTAGGCGCGGTCGGAGAATTCGTCATACCCACTCGGCATAGGCAGGACCGCGCCCGTTTGCAGGTTATACAATCCGAGGTCGATCGCGCACCCGCGATTGTGGCGCGAACCCGACGAGGGTGGTGCCACGAAGTGGCGGAGTGAGTCGGGCGTGGCCTCCCAGAACATCTTGGTCACGTACCAGGGGCGGTATCCGTCGTAGACAATGACGCCGAGACCTTGCTCGCTGAGCTTCTGGTGTGCTGCCACAAGTGCTTCGGCTGCCGGACGCTGAAGGAAGGCGCGTGCCTCTGTGTACATCCGGCTTCCCATAAAATTGTTTTCGGATGCATACCGCACGTCGAGCTTGATCGTGGCGTCCAGCGTCACGAGTTCGACGAGGTCTGATGTGGTAAAGGCACCAACTTCTTCGGGAGGTGACGCGGCCAGTGCCTGCTCACGAAGCGCTGCAATCGGCCGCAGCGGTGTGATCTTGAACGCCTGCACGGTATTGGCTGGGCTGGACGATTCGGAATCCGGCGTGGGCGAATCTGCGGAAGCTACCGTCATGGAGTCACTTGCACGTTGGGGACTGGTCGCGGGTGTGGTGTCAGCGTTGGGTGTTGTTGGGGTGTTGTTCGTTGTAGTGCTGTTCGTTGTAGTGTTGGTCGCTGTTGCAGAGGTAGACCCGTCACGGTTTTTGCAAGACGTGAGGACAAATGTCACGCTGAGCGAAGCAGCGACGAGCAGAAGGTTCCGGGAAAAGCTGTTTGGTAGCGTCACAATGCCGAGATTCGGGCGAACGGTTGGTGTCAGTCGCACGCCGTTGAGCGGTGTAGCAATAGGTGTAGCAATATATGGAGCGTAATGAAAGCGGTCTGTCTTGAAAAGGTGGGTGCCCCGCTCGCTGAGCGCGAGCTGGCAGATCCCGTCCCGGCGCATAACGACGTCGTCGTGCGCACAACCGCCGCGGGTATATGTCACTCTGATGCCCACTACCGGGCCGGTGCTTCCTCAGTGGGCGCGTTGCCGCTCGCCCTCGGGCATGAGGTCGCGGGTGTGGTTGAGCAGGTCGGTTCCAACGTGCCGGCCAATCGCGTGGGCACGCGTGTGGCACTCCATTACCTCGTTGGATGCGGTGATTGTGAAATGTGCCGGTCAGGGCGCGAGGCTTTCTGCGAGCACGTCGAGATGCTCGGCAAGAATCGCAACGGTGGTTATGCACAACGCGTGGTCGTTCCGGCCGGCAACGCGATTCCGGTTCCGGACTCGGTTGATGATGCGGTTGCGGCGATCATGATGTGCTCGACCTCAACGGCGCTGCATGCATTGCGCCGTGCCGGATTTCGTCCGGGTGAGTCAGTGGCTGTATTCGGCTGTGGTGGGCTCGGCATGTCGGCGATTCTGCTTGCAACCGCGCTTGGTGCCGGGCCCATCTTTGCTGTAGACATCTCGTCGGCAAAGCTCGACCGGGCCGCTTCACTTGGCGCGCATCCGGTGAATCCGAACGAGCACGATGCCGCAAATGCAATTCGTGCGGCAACCGGCCGGCGCGGGGTTGACATCTCTCTCGATTTTGTAGGTCGCCCTGTGACCGTTGATGCGTGTATCCGGGCGACGGGTGTTCAGGGTCGGGCCGCGATGGTGGCACTTATGGATGTGCCGGCACCCATCTATACGTACCGGGATCTCATCGCGCGCGAGATTTCTGTTATTGGCGTCTCTGATCATCTTAAACAAGATGCCGAAGATGCACTCAGCCTTGCGGCGGACGGGCTCCTGCACCTGTCTGATATGATTACTCGGCGAGTGCCGCTCAGCGCCCCGGCGATCAACCAGGTTCTGGATGGGCTGGAATCGGGGACGACCGATGTGCGGGTTGTGATTGAGCCGTAGCGCGGGGACAAAATCCTTACTCGTTCGTAAATTGCGGTCCTCGGGGTGTGGCGCAGCCCGGTAGCGCGCTTCGTTCGGGACGAAGAGGTCGTGGGTTCAAATCCCGCCACCCCGACACGTACTGCCCATCCGGCATGAGCCGGGTGGGCATTGTTGTATCATGCGGAGTCAACCACCTGCAAGACGCATACAGGCTTTGGAAGTCAACTCACCGACGGGGCACGACAAACAGCTCCTCAGCTACTTCGAGGCGTTTGCCGGTATTGCGCAGAGCGCCGTGGTAGGCGTGGACGCCGGGGGCATCATCCAATTTGCATCGGGTGCCGCTGAGCAGATGTTTGGTAGAGACGAGGGCACACTGTTGGGCGAGCCCGTCGTCTCGTTCTTCGGTGCGTCAGAAGCGTCTGGCCTCAGCAAGGTCATCCAGGCAGCAGTTGCAGGACAGATTGTTGAAACGGCCAGAATCTTCCAGAGTCGCTCGACCAGAAACGTGCGGGAGGTAGTCGCCGGTCCTGTTGTAATCGACGGCAGCGCCGGCGCCGTACTCGGCATTCGGGATGTGACGGCGCGCGTGCGGGCCGAGGCTGCTGTCAGGGAAACAGAGGCACAGCTTCGCGGACTCGCCCGCCGCTTGCAGGACGCCCAGGAGGTAGAACGGAAGCGCCTTGCGCGGGAAGTACATGACGTGCTGGGTCAGGCATTGACCGCCCTGCGACTGGACATCCGGCGAATAAGAAACGCCGTTGCAGGTGACGGAAGTGAATCCGCCGGCGCAACGCGCGATGGCGTTCACACCCAGATAGTTGAAGCTGAACAGCTGGTTGAGCAGACTATCCGAACGGTTCGTCGCATCTCGCATGATTTGCGACCCGCTGTGCTTGATCACTTCGGACTTGCCGCCGCGCTCGAGTGGTACTGCGAGGAGTTTCAGGAGCGATCGAAGATTGAATGCCTGTTTCGCGACGACACGTCGGGTCGATTTGCCGCGGCCGACGACAACCTCGCCACGGCGCTCTTCCGCATAACGCAGGAGGCACTGACAAACGTTGTTCGTCACGCGAATGCAGGAAATGTTGCCGTCATTCTGTCCCGGAGTGATTCGGGCGAAATCCGGCTTACCATTGAAGACGACGGTGTCGGGATCGGCGACGAGGACCTCCGCGCCTCAGGGTCGCTGGGGCTGCTGAATATGGAGGAACGGATGGTCCCGTGGGCGGGGCGCGTTTCCGTAGGCGACCGAGAGGCCGGCGGCACGATTGTCACCGTTCGGGTTCAGGAACCCCAACAGAACGGATAACCGGACAAACGACCAGCCCAGACAAGACGGACCGCCCCGAACAAATCGATAGCTCAGCATGATCAAAGTACTCGTTGCAGACGACCACGCGATCGTTCGAAAGGGACTGGTCCAGATCATTTCGGATACACTCGACATCCAGGTGGCTGATGAAGCTGCCTCGGCTGAAGAAGTCTTTGCGACCACCCGGGCCAAAACCTTCGATGTTATCGTGCTCGATCTGGATCTCGGCGAAGACAGCGGACTCGAGGTGCTTCGCGTGCTGTCATCCGAAAAGCCTGACCTTCCCGTGCTCATTCTGAGTGTGCACCCGGAAGAGCAGTACGCGGTCAGGTTACTGCAGGCGGGCGCGGCCGGGTATCTGAACAAAGACAGTGCGCCCGACCGTCTGGTTGCCGCCATCCGGAGGGTTGCCGAGGGCCGACGGTATGTAAGTCCGTTGGTCGCCGAAGGCTTGCTGGACGCGCTTGAGCACAACACGGCCGGACTGCCCCACGAGCGCCTGTCGGAGCGCGAGTTTCAGGTACTGCGCCTTATCGCGTCGGGCAAGACGGTAACCGAGATCGGCGACATGCTTTCGCTCAGTGTCAAGACAATCAGCACGTATCGGACCCGCGTGCTGGAGAAGCTGAGTTTGTCGAACAACGCTGAGCTGACGCGCTATGCGATCGAGCACAACCTTGTGCAGTAGGCGGTTGATGCTGATGGGGCGGGGTCGGGTAATCCGACTCGTCACGCTGCGCATGAAATGTAGGACGACGCCTACACGATACCCGGTACGAGTCTGACCACTGCCGCCGGATGGCTCTTATCGTCGGCTTCCACTACGGTTACGACTTTGGAGCATAGTCCGTCGAACAGATCAGTTGAATCACAAGCACAGATGAGCCAGACCGTACAGAAGCAGAAAGAAGCAATCCAGAACAGCCGGCCAATCGCGGTGCGCTCAATAGAGGATAATCCGGTCGGATTGTCCAGGGATGCAGTGGAGCGAACGATCCCGATGCTCGACCAGCACGTGGCTTCGCTCTTTACGTTGTTTCACCAGTATCAGAAGCACCACTGGTTGGTGTTCGGTCCCCAGTTCCGGGATCTACACATCTACCTCGAA
>JAUIJQ010000607.1 GCA_030431165.1 Rhodothermia bacterium
GTCGGATTGGCCGCCAGAAGGGCTGTCTGTAACGCGTGCGTCGGCATTTCCGTCATGAAATCGGAGCCTGATCGCATCGCCGTCGCGGAGATTCGCTGCTGACGTGACAACCCCTCCCGAATCCCGGCTAATCAGCGCGTACCCTTTTCTCAGTGGCGCGAGCGGGTCGGATGCCTGCACCTGCCTCAACATCGATTGCGCAACGAGTTTTCGTTCGCCAATCATTCGGCGTATCGCCATGTGGGCTCGCCGCTGCAGGTGCGCCACGTCAGATGACAGTCGGTTGAGTCTGTCCAGCGTCCGGCGAAAGTGGTACGAACCGGCCAGGTAGTCAACGCGCTGGCGGAGCGCGTTTATGCGTCCGACAACCAGCTCTTCAAGTCGTGCCCGCGTCGCAAGAAGCTGCGCAACCAGTTCGGCGCCGTCTGGCGTCACTACCTCAGCCGCCATGGATGGCGTCGCGGCCCGGACGTCCGCTACGAAGTCGGCGATGGTAACGTCGGTTTCGTGCCCAACTGCACTGACGACCGGAATGCCGGATGCATGGATCGCGCGCGCGACGACCTCCTCGTTGAACGCCCACAGGTCCTCAGCCGAGCCGCCGCCACGCCCAACGACGAGTACGTCAACCCGTGCTTCGTGGTCTACCGGAACCCTGTTGAATTCGTTGATTGCGTCAGCGATGTCGGCCGGGGCATCAACGCCCTGCACCCGTACCGGTCTAACGATCACCTGTGCCAGGGGGTAGCGCCGCGCGAGGATTGAGGTGATGTCATGGAGTGCGGCGCCTGAGCCCGAGGTTGCGACGCCGATCCGGCGGGGGTACCGGGGTAGCGGCTTCTTTGACGCGCGAGAGAAAAGGCCCTCTTTATGGAGTTGACGCTTGAGCGCTTCGAGGGCCGCTTGCGCTGCGCCGTCGCCGTCGAGACGCATCGCATCAACCACGAGCTGCATTTCACCACGCGGCGGATACACCTCGACGCGACCACGTATCTCGACCTGCATCCCGTCCTTTGGCACCATCGAGAGCCGGCGCGCCGTTGTCCGCCACAGCACTGCCCTGATCTGCGCCTCAGCGTCTTTAAGGACAAAGTAGCAGTGACCCGATGCGTGTTGTCTAAAGCCGGATACTTCGCCGACAACAAGGATTCTCCTGAACCGCTCGTCGAGGGTTGCCCGAATCGCTCCCAGCAGTTCAGAGACCGTTGCGGCTTCGGACGCCGCCGGATCGGACGACCCACCACCTTCAGCCAGTGGTGCGTCGGGCGCGGTAAACCGAAACTCAGTCTGTTCTCTCTTCATGCTGTAAACTACGACGTGACTACGGCCCGGTGCCAACGCATTTGGCCCGGGGCACGAGGCGAAATGACACGAAGCAATAAAGAGTTATGATCATCGAGCCAACCAGGGTGCTGTTTGTGTGCCTTGGTAACATCTGCAGGAGTCCGATCGCGGAGGGCGTCTTTCGCCACAAGGTTTCTGAAAGCGGCCTGGATGAGCTGTTCGAAATTGACTCGGCGGGCACTGGGGCCTGGCACGCAGGAGAACCGCCGGACCGCAGAATGAGGCAGACTGCTCGCGCGCACGGTATCTCGATCGATGATCTCAGAGCGCGTCGCGTTGAGCTGGAGGATATGTTCCGGTTTGACCACATCCTCGCGATGGATCGATCCAACTACGATAACCTTCGCACGTTTGACGTCCCCGACGCAATCCGCGAACGGGTGCAGTTATTTCGGGCGTTTGATCCGCATCCTGAAGACCTGAACGTTCCCGATCCCTACTA
>JAUIJQ010000084.1 GCA_030431165.1 Rhodothermia bacterium
GGATCGTGGTGACACGTGGCAACAAACCGACGCAGGCATATCCGAGAAATACACGTCCGCCCTTCGCTTTGACCGCGCCGCGAGCAACGTTGTTTTGGCCGGCACGCTGGCGGGCATCTATCGCTCAGCCGACGGTGGGCGGTCATGGAGCCGTGTCTCTGATGCGCGGTATGTAACCGATATGCAGCAGAGCGCGGCCGATCCCGACCTTTGGGTGGCTTCGCTGCATGACGGCGGCCTGCTCATCTCGCGGGACGGCGGCGCCATGTTCAGGAACTCAACCGGTGCGATAAACAACGAAGAGCTGTACGGCGTTGCGCTGGATCCAACCAACGCCCGCCGGATGGCCGTCGCCGGATTTGAAGCCGGCGTACGCGTTTCGACTGATGGCGGCGAGACCTGGACCAACAGGTCACAGGGGCTTCCGATGTGCACGGCACTGACTGTTGTCACGAATCCGCCCGCCAATCCTGGCCCGTGTGCGTATGAGGTGGTATTTGATCCACAGCGCCCGGGAACGCTCATTGCCGCGACGGTTGAGTCGGGCATCTTCGAAAGCACCGACACAGGCAGAACGTGGAGGTACATCGGGATGGATGGCTCTGTGGTCTATGATCTGGTATACGCAACGGCACCCCGATGAGTACACGACAGAAATACCAACTTCTTGGCGGCCTCGCGCTTGTAACGTTGATGGCACTGGCGCTGCCGCACCGGGTTGACGCGCAGTTCGTTTCGGTTCAGGGTGAACGGGTAGCGCAGCCCAATGAAGCGGATCGCATCCGCGGGTACTATCAGCGTGGCGACACGCTCCTGAACTTCTTTGCTGATCAGGTACCCGCTGACGATTACAGTCGCGGTGGCTACTTCAACATCGTGGCCAACCTGGTGCTGGATCGAAACGCGGCGTGGAACGTGGCGCGACTGGACTCGCTGATGCAGGATCCCCGGGGCGACATGTTCTGGATGTATCCGTTTATCACGGTCATGTACGCCGGGCGCGACCAGCTACCCGAAGCGACGCGCGCCCAGATGCGCGACCTGTGGCGCACGTACACGCCGTACCGCGGGGACACCGAAAATCACTGGCTGATGTTTCACGCGGCCATGTATCTCGTCACGCAGATGTATCCCGACGAGCCCGCGGAATCATGGTTCAACGGAAAAAGCTCGGAGGAGAATTTCCGTGAGGCCGAGGAGTATCTGATCTCGTGGTACGATCTGACTACAACGATTGGGCAGGGTGAGTACGACTCTCCGGATTATTTCAACGTGTACATCGTGCCCAACGCGCAGCTCCTTGCATACGCGGAGGATCCGGCGATGCGACTTCGCGCGAAGATGATGCTCGACTACCTGCTTGCTGACTTTGCCGTAGAGTCGCTGAACGGCATCTACACCGGGGCGCACAGCAGGGTCTACCCCAGACAGGCTTTGGAGACCTGGTTCCCCGCGTCAACAGGGTTTGCATGGCTGCTGTTTGGCAATACCCCGCAGCGTCTCCGTGCTGAGTCGATGTTGCTGCTCATGGCCGGGTACGAGCCGAGTGCTTGGCTTCATGCACTGGCGACTGACCGAAGTCGAGACTACGTCCACAAAGAACGCAAACGTACCCGGCACCGGATGCGCTTCAGTCCGGGTGTTCGCAATGCGCCGGTGTACAAGTACACGTACATGACGCCGGAGTTTTCTGTTGGTACGTCGCAAGGCGGACTGCTCCAGCCAATTCAGCAGAAGACCTGGGAGGTCAACTGGGCGCTCGACGATCCGAGGAACAAGAACAACACGTTCTTTACGATACATCCGCACTCATCCACGACGGAACTCGGGATGTACTTCAGCGGCACGCTCGGCTTTCTGACGGAAGGCGTCACGCGATCAAAGACAACGTATGATTCGCCAGACAAGTGGACGGGTGGTTCGCCATACGAGCAGGTATTCCAGGATCACGGCGCCGTGATCGCGCTCTACGACATTAAGCCGGATACCCGCTGGCCGCACGTAGCTGCGTTCTTTTCCAAAGACCTTGCACATCGGGAAGACGACGACTCAGGCTGGGTCTTCGCGCAGGGCGGCGACGCATTGATTGCTGTGTATCCAATGGCGCCTTACGAATGGCGTCGCGAAGAAGACGAATGGCAGGCTGGTGAGTACAACTACCGGCTGCACAGTCCGCACCTGAAGAACGGATTTGTCGTGCAGGTTGCGTCAGCGTCGTCGTTTGAAGGCGGCTTTGAAGGGTTCAAGAGCGCCGTGCGCGCACTGGACCTGGACACGTCGGTTGATCCGCTTCCCAGCGTCAGCTTCACGACGCTTGATGGCACGCGGCTGACGGCGGCATACGGAAGCACACCAACGGTAGATGGTCGTGCTGTCGAATATGACAATTGGAAGCTTTTTGAAGGGCCGTTTCTGAACGCGGAGGTCGGCAGTCGTCGCCTCGAGATTTCGTATGGAATCAGGCAGCACACACTGGATTTTGGCAATCTGCAATTGACGGATGACATCGCTGATCGCGCGCCAATGACGGGACCAGCGGTCAACTAGAAAGAGGTAAACAGCATGTTTGGAGGAGAGTATCCGGTATCACCGGAGCAGGTCGCTTTCTACGAGGAGAACGGCTACGTCCGGTTTGACAACGTACTGAACACAGACGAGGTGGCGGCACTTCGTACGGACCTCGCGGAGGCCAAGGCGAAGAAGAACGTGTATGCCCGCGACCTTGCAGGTGGTGACGGTGCTGCTGGTGGAGACGACAAGATTCTCCAGATGCTGAATCTGTGGGAGCGGTTCGACAGTGTACGGGACTATATCCTTGGCGGTCGCATCGCGCGGATGGCCAAGGCGCTTACGAAGAGCCCGACGATCCACCTCTATCACGATCAAGCGCTTATCAAAGAGCCGGGACCAAGTGCTCCCTCGCCGTGGCACCAGGACCAGCCGTACTGGCCGTCGAAGGAATGGGGCATGTTGTCGTGCTGGATGGCGCTGGACGACGTGACGATCGACCGCGGATGTATGCAGTTCATCCCGGGCTCGCACAAGTGGGGCGAGTTTCCGCCGATCTCATTTGAGGGAGAGGGCAAGGCACTCAAGGAGTACATGAGTGAGGAACAGCTCGCGGCCTGGAATCCAGTGCCCGTGGAAATGCCGGCCGGAAGCTGCACGTTTCACCACGGACTCTGCTTCCACTACACAAACGCAAACACGACCGACCATGTGCGCCGGGCACTGGTGGCCATCTTCATTCCCGAGGGCATCACGTATGCCGCTGACGAAAAGATGGACAACCCGTTCGCCGAGTCGATTACGAGCCAGAAAGGCGAGCCGCTTCGTGGTACGAGATTCCCTGAGCTGGCTGCTGAAACCGCGACGGGCCAATGATTGATCTTTCGGCTGCTCGTCCGCTGGAAAGTCTGCTGCCCGCCATCGAGCGGATGTGGCAGGCGTCGGGTGTCAAGATTGCCGCCATCGGTGACCGGTTTGATCCGAACGAGGGCGCGCCGGTGCACACCGTTAAGGGCAAGTACGCGACGCGCTCATGGACAGACTGGACGCATGGGTTCCAGTTTGGGTCGGCAGTGCTCCAGTTCGACGCAACCGGCGAGCAACGCTTCCTCGAAATGGGTAAGCGGGATACGCTCGAGCACATGCCCACGCACGTGGGCAGCTTTGGCGTACACGATCACGGTTTTAATAACGTGAGTACGTTCGGCAACCTGTTACGGTTGATGAGCGAGGGACGTATTCCTGAAAATGACTTCGAGCGGGAGTACTACGAACTCGCGTTGAAACTTGCCGGGGCGGTGCAGGCGTATCGCTGGTCGACCACGTCAGACGGGACCGGCTATGTGTACTCCTTCAACGGCCCTCATTCGTTGTTCTCGGATACGATCCGCACCATGCGGTCGATGTCGGTTGCCCACTTGCTTGGCTACGAGCCACGCGGTGAACAGGACGAGCCGATATCGTTGCTTGGTCGGGTGATTGATCACGCGCGTGCGACGGCGAAGTACAACGTTTATTACGGCGAAGGGCGTGACGGGTACGACATCCGCGGTCGCGTTGTGCACGAGAGCATCTTTAATCCGGTTAACGGCGTCTATCGGTGCCCGAGTACCCAGCAGGGATACTCGCCGTTTACGACGTGGACCCGCGGACTTGCGTGGGTGATGCTCGGTTACGCGGAACAGCTCGAGTTCATCGAGACGCTGGATGATGATGTCCTGAAGGCCTTTGGCGGGCGACAGGACATCGTTGACATGATGGAACGCGCCGCCGACGCGTCTTGTGATTTCTACGTGCGCTACACGCCGACGTGTGGCATTCCGTACTGGGATACCGGCGCGCCCGGACTTGCGCACATGGGTGACTACCTCGATCGTCCGGCTGAACCGTTTAACGACTACGAACCGGTTGACAGTTCAGCGGCGGCAATTGCTGCACAGGGCCTCCTTCGTTTCGGCCACTACTTGAAGCGAACGGGGCGGGATGAGCAAGGTGAGCGGTACTGGAACGCGGGCATCGTGGCACTGCAGACGATGCTGGACACGCCGTACCTCTCGACAGATCCGGAGCACGAAGGCTTGCTCCTGCATTCGGTCTACCACTGGCCGCGCAGGTGGGATGCCGTTCCGGATAATGCCACAGTGGCATGCAACGAAGCCACAATGTGGGGCGACTACCATTTGCGGGAGGTCGCACTTTATGTACAACGACTGATCAAAGCGGAGCCTTACCTGACGTTCTATGACGTTGGGCGCTCAACGGGAGCGCCGGTCGGGGCTGCGCGATGAATCACAGAGGGTGCCATGACAACTGTAGACCTGGATACAATTACCGGGAGGTCCTATCCGGCTAGACGAACGACGTTTAACCTCGTCGGCGGTTCTTCGGCCGTCTCCAGCCCACACTTCTCGCTCGGCTACGTCGTGCTGGAGCCGGGTGGCGGACAGGTGCCGTGGCACAACCACGAGCAGGAGGAGGTGTACTTCGTGCTCGAGGGACACGGCCAGATGTGCGTTGGCGACGAGGTGACTGAGCTTCATGCCGGGCAGATGGTTCACATTCCATCGTCTGCGTTCCATCAGCTAACCAACGTCGGTGATGAGCCGCTGCGCATGGTCTATTGCTATGCGCCGTCGGGCGAAGTCCTTCACTGGAAACAGGAACTCGCGGGAACACTCCCGCGGGCCGGTGAAGATGCACCGCCACTGCCGGAAGGTGCTGAAGCACAACACACGGATACGTTCTAGCACGACACAACGACGTTGCGCGCCGGTACTGCGTTTCGAGGTCATCCACGAAACGCGTCCGGACCATACCATATAACAATCGAAAAACGACAATCGTAGATGCAGACAGAGTCGGTCAAAATTGCAATGAATGGCGTCACGGGGCGCATGGGGACAAATCAGCACCTGGTGCGCTCCATCCTCGCCATCCGTGAACAGGGGGGGATTCCGATTGGCAATGGTCGCGTTGCCATGCCGGAGCCGCTGCTTGTTGGTCGAAATGAGCACAAGCTGCGGCACTTGTCGGAGCTGGCCGGCGGTGCACCGTGGACGACGAGTCTGGACGAAGCGCTCGAGGACCCGGATGTCTCCATCTATTTTGACGCGCAGACGACAACGCGCAGGGTCGACGCGGTGCTGAAGGCGATAGACGCCGGCAAACACGTCTACTGCGAGAAGCCGACGGCGATGACGACAGACGCGGCGTACAAGCTGTACGAGGCGGCGGTCGCGAAGGGGATAAAGCACGGAGTCGTCCAGGACAAGCTGTGGCTACCCGGAATGTGCAAGCTTCGCTTGCTGCGGGAGTCGGGCTTCTTTGGCGAGATCCTGTCGGTCAGAGGAGAGTTCGGATACTGGGTTTTTGAGGGTGACCTCGTCCCTGCACAGCGCCCTTCCTGGAACTACCGCAAAGAAGACGGTGGTGGGATTATCGTCGATATGCTTTGCCACTGGCGGTACGTGCTGGCTGATCTGTTCGGCGAAGTTGAAGCCGTTTCATGCCTCGGTGCAACGCACATTCCCGAGCGCATTGACGAATCCGGCAACACGTACAAGTGCACGGCTGACGACTCGGCGTATGCGACGTTCCAACTTGCCGGTGGTGTGGTTGCGCACATGAACTCGTCCTGGACTGTTCGCGTGCGGCGTGACGACCTGCTCACGCTGCAAGTGGATGGCACGAAGGGCTCGGCCGTCGCGGGACTTCGCGAGTGCCGCGTACAACGTTACGAAGAGACGCCGAAGCCCGTGTGGAATCCGGATATCGCCCAACCGATCGATTTCTACGACGGCTGGACCCTGATGCCGGAGGTGCAGGAGTACGACAATGCCTTCAAGGTGCAGTGGGAAATGTTTATTCGCCACGTGCTGCTCGATGAGCCGTACACGCATGACCTCCTTGCCGGGGCGAAAGGTGTACAGCTTGCTGAGAAGGGGCTGGAGTCGTGGGAGAAGCGGGCGTGGGTAGACGTCGACGAACTTCAACGTATTGCCTGAGGTCAGCGCATGACACGGGAAAGCAAAAGGACGGCAATCGTAACAGGTGGATCACGTGGGATCGGGTTTGCTGTTGCCCTCGGGCTGGGGCACGCCGGGTTCAATGTGATTGCCACTGGTAGACGTTCTGCCGAAGATGTAGCAGACGCGGTCGCCGACCTGGATGCCGCTGCGGCATCCGCGGGCGCACGCGCGCACTACGTTGCTTCTGACGTGTCTGACCTCGCTGAGCACGGCGAGCTCGTGCAGTCGTGCATCGACCGATTTGGCGCGATCGACGTGCTTGTAAACAATGCGGGCGTAGCGCCGGCGAAGCGGGTCGATATTCTTGAGGCCGGTCCCGAGAGCTATGATCGCGTCATGTCCATCAACCTGCGCGGGCCGTACTTCCTCACGCAGCATGTTGCCCGCAAGATGGTGGAGCAGGTCAACGCGGGCCGCGCACCGGGCACAATCATCCACGTGAGCTCGATATCCGCCGTGGTAGCGTCACCGAGTCGTGGAGAGTACTGCGTTTCCAAGGCGGGGCAAGCGATGGCAAGCAACCTGTGGGCCGTGCGTCTCGCGGAGTACGGGATCGGTGTGTTTGACGTACGGCCCGGCGTTATTGAAACCGACATGACCGAGGGCGTACTCGATAAATACAACAAGCTCGTCCGGGAGGGGCTAACGCTGCAGCCCAGGCTCGGAACGCCTGAAGATGTTGCTCGGGCGGTGACGATGCTCGCACGCGGCGACCTTTCTTATTCAACAGGTCAGGTGTTGTACGTGGACGGCGGAATGCTTGTCCACCGACTCTGACTACCCGAAACGACCAAGACCGACAAAGACGATGGAAGCGACAAAGAATGCCGGCATTCTCAGTGACGAACAGGTCCGACAGTATCATGAAACCGGATTCCTGGTTGTGCACGACGTGCTGACAGAGGCCGAGGTAGACGAATTTGTCCGGTACGAGTCTGAGCCCAAGCCCGAGGGATGGCGTGAAGACCTGCTGCACCACAAAGATGACTCGGCATGGAGGAAGGTCGCGACCCACCCTCGCATTGTGGGAATCGCGGCGCAGCTCACACGGTCGAATCCGCAGATTGTCCAGACGATGTATTTGGAGAAAATGCCGACGGGCAGCGAAGACAAGGGCGGCACGGGTACCGCGCTCCATCAAGACCTGCACTACCTCCCGTGCGAGCCCGCCACCTTGATGGCGTGCTGGGTCGCAATGAGTGACACCGATGCCGAGAACGGCGGACTCGCAGTCGTCGCGGGAAGCCACAAGGGCGACCTGCACTCAACGCACCGCACGGAAAACACGGACGATCATGATTCGTGGGAAATTGTCTACGACATGGTCGCTCCCGATGGTCGTAAGTGGCAGGAAAAAATGTATTCGTTCGAGATCGACGGTCTCAATCACGATGAGGTTGCGCGACTGACGGTCCCCAAGGGAGGCGCGGTGTTCTTTACCGGCAAAACAATCCACGGGTCGTACGGAAATCGCTCGAAAGACCGCGTTCGTCGCGCCTTTGCGGTGCACTTTGTTGCAGACGGCACCTGGGTCTACCGCGCCGATGTACATGACACCGTTGGCGCTGCCGTCTAGATCACCTTGTTTCAAATCGTATAACTGGAACGCTAACACATGCCCCGTATCAAGTCGACTGTTGTTGGTAGCTATCCTTTCATGGATTGGCTCGTCGCCTCACCAAGCCGGCAGGCGCTGTCTGACGCCACCGCCATCGTGCTCAAGACGCAAGAGCTCGCTGGACTCGATGTTGTTGCTGATGGCGAGCTCTATCGCTTCGACATCAATCATCCGGAGACAAACGGGATGATTGAGTATTTCGTCAAGCCACTGTCGAATGTCAGATCCGATATTTCGAGAGCTGATGTCGCGGCGTTTCGTGAACAGAAAGGCATGGGCTTCCGCGTCAGGCCGGCTGCTGTCGTCGACGGGCCCATTGGACCGGGCACACTTGATCTGGTATCTGACTACCAGCGCGTGCGCGCGCTGACGGAGCACACGCTCAAGTTCACAATCACCGGCCCGCACATGTTGAGCAAGACACTGCTCGACAACCACTACGGTAACCTGCCCGACATCGCGCAGGCTATCGCCGATGTACTCGCCGAGCAGGTTAAGGAGATCGACGCAGACATCGTCCAGCTCGACGAGGCGAACCTGCCGGGCGCGCCGGGAGAGTGGCAGTGGGCCGCTGATACGCTGAACACGGTGCTGGATGCGGTGCCCAACACGCCGGCGGTTCACCTCTGCTTTGGTAACTACGGCGGTCAACAGATCCAGCAGGGCACGTGGAAGGCGATGATCGACTACATCAACGCCCTGCACACCGATCACATGGTGCTGGAGTTTGCGGCGCGTGGGTACGAGGAGTTGCAGTTCTTCAAGGACGTTCGTCCCGAGATCAAGCTTGGAATCGGCGTCATCGACGTCAAGTCGACGCGCATCGAGTCGGCCGAGACGGTCGCTCGTCGTATTGAGGCGGCTGCGAAAGAAATCGGAGAGGAGCGCATCGCGTATGTGCATCCCGACTGCGGATTCTGGATGCTCAAGCGCAACATCGCAGACGGTAAGATGCGTGCAATCGTGGCCGGCCGCGACCTGTACGAAGGCCGGTCGTAGAGAGGCATAATTGACAACGGCCCGGACAGCAACATTGTCCGGGCCGTGTCAGCTTTGTATAGCACCGGGGTATTATTTCAGTACCGTCATGACCCCGTGGTACGTAAGTCCGCCGGCTGAAAGCCGGTAGACGTACACTCCGCTCTGAACGCCAAGCCGGTTGCCGCTCTGTGTGGACGCTGTGGGATGCTGTCCTTCTACATATCCCATCCGGCTTCGAGTGACTACTCGTACATGGGTGATCCTGTGTATCTTGCCCCATGAGAAATCGCCAGCTACTATTCCTCGTTGTCGCGCTCTTTGTGGTTGCCGGCGCGTGCCAGACGAGCTCCGATCCACCGAGCGTTGACGGTGGCCATTTGCCAATCCGCCTTTCGG
>JAUIJQ010000085.1 GCA_030431165.1 Rhodothermia bacterium
GTTGCCGCACTGGCCGATAAATCTGTCAACGGCGATGTATCGGTCATGGGCCTCAACGAACAGGTTCGCGGCCGTCTTTCGCGCGGCGTCATCCATCCAGTCGTTCACGATGACAGGCGCAATTTCGAGCAAGCGCTCGCGGGCCTCGTCGTAATCCGGATCGTCAGTCAGCACCCGGATGTAATTCTGTGACGCCTCGTACAGGCGACCCTCTTCCTCGGCCTTGATGCCGCGATCAAAGCGTTTCTGCGTCGACACGCATCCGGCTACGAGAAGGGACACCGTGAGTCCGATTGCCAGGACACGTGCGGAAAGTATTGGACGGGGCGAATTCGTCATGATGCAGGGTGTCGCGCTCCGGAGGCGACTTTATTGTACTTAGGCTGATCTGGAGGCCGATTCGAGCGCCGCGATCATCTTGTTGAGGGCGGAATGCAATATCGGTTCCGAAATCGTCAGTGGTGGCGCAATTCGAACGAGAGCGTCGGCGTGCAAGGTCCATCCGAGGAGCACACCGAGCTCAAGCGCGTGGTCGACAAAACGTGCCGTCAGCGCGGGAGACGTCAGCTCCATTCCCAGCATGGCGCCACGCCCGCGCACGTCAACAATCGCCGGATGTGTCAACCGGTCGCGCACCGTCTCCTCAATCCATGCAGCGCGTTTGTGCAGCTGCCCGTCGCGCAATACCCGAAGCGCCGCCAGCGACGCTGCGCAACTTACCGGATGCCCACCGAAGGTCGTTACGTGGCTCAGCGGAGGGTCGTTGCGTAGCGACCGCATGATATCGGATGACGAGATAAAGCAGCCGAGCGGCATCCCGCCACCAAGCGCTTTCGCAAGCGTCAGGATGTCAGGGACAACGTCAAACTGTTCAAACGCAAACAGTGAACCAGTGCGTCCGAGGCCGGTCTGGATCTCGTCGAAGATGAGTAGTGCGCCGACTTCCGTACATCGATCCCTCAGCCTGTGCATCCACGCGTCATCAGGAACGCGGATACCTCCCTCCCCCTGAATGGGTTCGGTGATAACGCACGCCACCTCGTCGTCGATCGCGTCAAGGGCCGCCACATCATTAAACGGCAGAAACGTCGTACCCGGGACGAGCGGCTCAAACGGGCGTCGATACACTGCGCGGCCGGTGACTGAAAGCGACCCCATCGTATCACCGTGGTAGGACCTTTCAAAGGCGACCATGCGCGTTCGACCTGTTGCTTTACGCGACAGCTTGAGCGCGCCTTCATTCGCCTCGGTGCCCGTCATGGTGAAGTAGCACACGTCCAGCCCATCCGGCAGCAAATCGGACAACGCGCGGGCAAGTTCGACCTGAGGCCGCTGTACCATCTCGCCGTAGACCATTACGTGCAGGTGGCGATCAACCTGGGCGTGGATGGCGGAAACGACAGCCGGGTGGCGGTGGCCAATCGACGATACAGCGATGCCACTGATCATGTCGATGATCCGGCGTCCGTCTGCGAGCTCAATTTGCGCGTCCAGCGCGGAGGCGACTTCCAGTCCAAGCGGATGGTCGCTCGTCCACGCGACATGACGACCAAACGCATCCGTCAGGTCATCGCGGGTGGGGTGTGCCACGGGTCGGTAGGTGGTTCGCACCAAGATAGCGCCGCTGCCGGCAACTTTCGACGGTGCCGGCGCTGCCGTCTTTGCGACCCGCGCACGCAACATTTCGGCAGGGTGCGGCGTGGTAGTAGATCCGCTCGTCTGACCCACCACTACGATGACTGATTCCGCGGGATTGATGGACTCCCTTGTTGCCGCATTGCGGCGGCAGATGCTTGACACGTTTCCAGACTCGTACATCCCCGACCGAGACCAGCTGGGCCGCGAGCCGATGGATCCCCTGGTTGGTCGCTATCTCGAAGAAGAGCTGGACCGACGCGTCGATCAGGAACTGAACCGGCTCGCCTACGAGCCATCAGATTGGGTGACGGGTGAACGCCGTGATTTTGTTGACCGGGCGCACCGCAACCTGCGCGCGAGCATTACCTCAGCCGTGTCGTTCCCGGCGCCGCGATGGGAAGCGTTGATTGATCAGGCGACACGCGTCGTTTGCTCTTTTGTTGTTCGGCCGGTCACGACGTCTGTCGCTGAACTGTTTCAGCTTGGGGCTGACACGATCTCCGGTTCCACGGCGCGCTCACGACTCCGCGCACTAGCGGGGCATCCAGAACTCTCCGAGCGTGCCGACCGCTGGCTTGCAGGCGCAGACGAGCCGATCCGTCGTGGCGCTTTTGCGCATGCGATGCGGGAGATCGCTGAATCTGTGGTAGCAGCCGAAGAATTCTGGGTAACGGCAACTGATTCGCTGTTTGCGCTGCACCAGCGGGTGAACGGCAAGCGTGCCGTCCCGCCTGCCAGGCTTCGAGCTCTGTATGATGACCTCGGCCTGCGACATCTGGCCGAGCGCATCGCCGATGTTGAATCCGCCGGACTGTCCTATCCCTGGACAGAAACAATGCTGCTCCAGGCGTTTGCGCTACAGGAAGAAGACCTGGAACCGCCGACGCTGTTTGATGCGCCCGTTGCATCGGCAACGACGAACACGATCGTCACCAATGAGGCCGTTGAAGACGCCGAGGCCACATCCGACGACTGGTCGAATGACGTTCGATTAAGCGGCGAACCGGCGCCCCCTGTCAGTCCCGCGGAAACAGTCCGCCCGGCCGACATCTACGAAGATCTTGAATCGCCCATTGCCGCTGAGCCGGCTGAGCCTGGCGAAACGATCACTCCCGCTGAGACGATTACAGCGGTGGAGGCGGTCACTCCGATTGACACCGCCTCTCCCACGGAACGAGACGAGCCAATGGGGGACGCGCGTCCGCTGGAACGGGATGAACACGAAGACGATGCGGCCGATTTTGCCGGTGATACGCCGGGCGAGCGCAAGGAGCCGGAAGCGGACGCAGACGGTGAAGAAGGCGACGGCGTTCCACTGTGGCGCCGATTCCAGACCAAGCTGAATGCGCCGATGGCCATGCCGCACCCGGATTCGCCCGCACTGCAAGCCGCGCGTCGCGATGCGGCGGCGTCGGGAGCGGGCTCAGGTGTGGGTTCGGCAGGCGGCTCCGGGACAGCCACCAGAGTCAATACCGGTGGGGCTGACGCCGCGACAACAGAAAAATCAACGCGTCCGCTTTGGGAGCGCTATCGGAAACCGACCAGCGAGGTTGAGATCTCTACGGAGTCACCGGCTGACTTCGCCGATCTGGAGCAGTTCGTACTGGGTCCGCTTGACAACGCCAGTCGAACGGCGTTTGTGGAGACGCTCTTTAACGGGCGCCCCGCAGAGTACAGGGAACTGGTGCGCGTCCTGGCCGAAACCGAGACCTGGCCGGAGGCAACGACGACGATTGCCAACGAAGTTTTCCGTCGAAACCGCGTAAACATTTACAGTGAGATTGCTATCCGCTTCACGAACGCGGTTGAACGGCGTTTCAAGCGGTGAGCCGCGTTTGACTAGCCCCTGAACGTGGAGTATCGTTGCGTGGCGCGGTCGCATTCGGTGAGCGCCACGAGCCAAGCAGTAGCGAACGATCACGACATGACACTTCAGGACAAGTACGCGGAGTTGCGCGAACGCCGCGCAGAGGCACAGCAGGGCGGTGGGGAGCGACGTGTTGCACGTCAACACGAAAAGGGAAAGCTGACCGCGCGGGAACGCCTGGAGGTGCTGCTCGACGAAGGGTCGTTTGTCGAACTGGGCATGTTCGTCCGGCACCAGTCGCACGATTTTGGACTCGAGAACGACCGGCCCGCCGGTGATGGCGTTGTCACCGGGTTCGGCACGATTGACGGCCGCCTCGTCTACGTCTTCAGTCAGGACTTCACGGTGTTCGGCGGCTCGCTTGGCGAAGCGCATGCCCGCAAGATCGTCAACATCATGGACCTGGCGCTCGAGAATGGGGCGCCGGTTATCGGCCTGAACGACTCGGGCGGCGCACGCATCCAGGAAGGTGTTGTGTCGCTTGGTGGCTACGCGGACATTTTCTATCGCAACACCATCGCATCAGGCGTCGTGCCTCAGATATCCGCGGTAATGGGTCCCTGCGCGGGCGGTGCGGTGTACAGTCCGGCGATTACGGACTTCACGTTTATGGTGCGCGGCACGAGCTACATGTTCGTGACGGGCCCGAACGTCGTGAAGACCGTCACGCAGGAAGAGGTCACGTCAGAGGAGCTGGGCGGCGCGGATACGCACGCCTCGCGCAGCGGCGTCTCACACGTTACGTGCGACAACGACGTGGATTGCCTTCTCCGGGTTCGAGCGCTACTTGGATACATTCCGCAGAACTGTGAAGACGCCCCGCCTCGGTCGGCTCCTGTTGAGCCCGACGACGCCGAGGGACTCGACAGTCTTATTCCGGATAATCCGAACAAACCATACGACATGCACGATGTGATTCGTCGTGTCGTCGACAGGGACTCGCTGTTCGAGATCCACGCGGACTATGCCGCGAACATTATCGTCGGGTTTGCGCGGCTTGACGGGCGACCCGTGGGCATCGTTGCAAACCAGCCTGCTGTACTTGCCGGTGTCCTCGATATCGACTCGTCGGTCAAGGGCGCACGTTTTGTCAGATTCTGTGACGCGTTCAACATTCCGCTGGTTGTTTTTGAGGACGTGCCCGGATTTCTGCCGGGTACCGATCAGGAGTGGCGCGGCGTGATCCGGAACGGTGCCAAATTGCTGTATGCCCTCTCGGAGGCAACGGTGCCGAAGGTTACCGTGATTACGCGCAAGGCGTACGGCGGCGCGTACGATGTGATGAACTCGAAGCACATCGGCGGCGACCTCAACTTCGCGTGGCCAGGTGCCGAAATCGCTGTCATGGGTCCAAAGGGCGCCGTTGAGATCATCTACCGGCGCCAGATCGCCGATGCCGAAGACCCGGAGACCGTAGAGGACGGATTTATCGAGGCGTACCGCGACAAGTTCGCAAACCCGTACGTGGCCGCCGAACGCGGTTACATTGACGACGTTGTGATGCCCTCTGAAACGCGCGATCGCCTGATTCGCGGGTTGAAGATGCTCGAAAACAAAGTGGTGAATCTTCCACGCAAGAAACACGGTAACATTCCGCTATAACCCCGCATCACCGAGTGCGGCAGGTCGATAATTTATCCCTTCGAAACTGGGGCGTCACCTTAGTCATTCGACGCGTTATCCGATACTGGAGTAACGCCGACTCGATCCAATCAAGCGAACCCATGGGCAGACTGGTTCAACGAAGCACCGTCACTCTCCTCATCCTGCTTGCTGCCGCTTCGGGCAGCGCGCTTTTTCCGGGAGCGGCAGCACAATCTGCGTCGGAGGCCGGCTTTGCCGCAGACACTACGCGGCTGCAACGCATCGAGCAAGCCATCGTGCTCAGTGAGCGCGACGCCCACCTTGTAATAGCGTCCATCTACGGTGTACTGCAGCAGGTGATCGAATCGGAGACACTGGGTGACCCGGCCCGTGTCGAAGTCTTACTCGACAGCGCGGTGCGCGATCTCGACGTGCTCGCCCAGCAGCCGTATCTGCACGACGATGATCGATACCGCGAACTGTACCGCTCGGTAGTTACCGAGTTCGAGCGATACCACGGTGCCGCGGACACACTCGCACTTGCGCTGGGAGACATCTTCGCGTCCCGGAGCCAGATGTTTGCGTCGATGAACGAGGTTGACGAGCCGCTTCTGGAAGATGCAAATCTTCCCGACATGCCGGTGATGGTCTCGACCGTCCCGATGACCATGAACCGTCTGGTCCAATCGAGCATGCAGTTTCTGCAGCGTGAGCCCGACAAACACCTGAATCACTGGCTGTCGCGGGCTGAAACGTACTTCCCGATGATTGAGCGGATCTTCGCCGAGGAAGGGGTGCCCGATGAACTGAAGTACCTGGCCATGGTCGAGTCAGGACTAAACCCTCGCGCTCGCAGCTGGGCACGTGCAGTCGGCATGTGGCAGTTCATCGGCGCCACGGGTCGCGCCTACGGACTCGAGGTCAACGGTTGGGTTGACGAACGCATGGACCCCGAGAAGGCGACGCGTGCCGCTGCCCGGCACCTGAAAGATCTCTACGCGATGTTTGGCGACTGGCAGCTTGCGTTGGCGGGCTACAACTACAGTCCGGCGAAGGTCCGGCGAGCAATTCGCTCCGCGGAGGCGCGGCTTGATCGCAAGGCCACGTTCTGGGATATCTACACGCAGATCCCGCGCGAGACACGCAACTACGTTCCGATGTTCATTGCGACCGCGCTCATCGTGTCCCACCCGGAGAGTTTTGGCGTGAAGCCGGTTGAGCCGGGACCAACTTTCGCGTTCCACCGCGTCCCGGTGTTCGGGTCGCACACGCTGGAGCGCATCGCGGAAATGTGCGGCAGCACGACAACGGTTGTAAAGGCACTTAATCCCGAGCTACGCCGAAACGGGCTGCCGCCGGCCACAGGCGCGTACTGGGTGCGCATTCCCGCTGGATCGTACGATACCTTTGCGGCAAACTACGCGGCACTGCCTGAGTCAGAACGTCAGCCGGCTACCGAGCACACCGTTAGAAGCGGCGAAACGCTTAGCCACATCGCCAGTCGCTATGGCACCTCGGTGTCGCAGGTGAAGCGCCAGAACGGCTTGTCTGGCAATACCATCCGCGTAGGCCAGAGACTCGCTGTCCCCGTCGCTGAATACTCGGGCCCCTCGCCCGACGCTGATCCGGAATCAGCGGGTGAACTTGTTCACTTCGGATCCCGGAATCTTCGTCCGATTGTTGCGGCGGCGCCAACCGAACTGCCGACGCCAACGCGAACCGTCTCGTCGCGATCAACATCGTCGTCGGGTTCTTCCTCTTCGCCGTCAGCACCGGCCGGCGAACGTGTGACCCATGTCGTGAAGAGCGGCGACACAATCAGCGAGATCGCTGAGAAGTATGGCGTCTCGCAGTCACGCATTCGGAGCTGGAATAACCTGCGCGGGTCGCGGATCAGAGTCGGCCAGCGACTCACACTCTACGTGCAGCCGGGCAAGTCTGGCTCGGGATCAACGGTTGTTCACACGGTTCGGCGTGGCGAGACACTCAGCAGAATCGCTTCACAGTACAGTGTGAGCGTGTCGGATCTGCGGTCATGGAACAGCATCTCCGGCAGCCGGATCTACGCGGGGCAGCGACTGACAGTGCGCAAAGATAGCTGACCTTCCCGATCAGACCGTCAGCACAATCAGCCGATCGAGGCCTTGACGTATTCGCGGCGCATGCGTGCAATTGCCGTGATCGAGATCCCCTTAGGGCAAACAGCTTCGCACTCCGCGTGGTTGGAGCAGTCGCCAAATCCTTCAGAGGCCATCTGCTCTACCATCGACGCAACGCGCTCTTTCCGTTCAGGTGAGCCCTGGGGCAGCAACGAGAGGTGTGCAATCTTCGCCCCGGTGAACAGCGATGCTGATGAGTTCGGGCAGGCTGCGACACATGCACCACAACCAATGCAGGCGGCGTAGTCGAACGCTTCGTCAGCATCCGCCTTTCGAATCGGCGTGGCATTGGCGTCGGGGGCGGCTCCAGCATTTACGCTCACGTAGCCACCCGCAGCCATAATCCGATCAAACGCCGTGCGATCAACGACGAGATCTTTGATCACAGGGAAGGCACGGGCACGCCACGGCTCGATCACGATCGTGTCGCCATCCGAGTAGTCACGCATGTGGAGCTGGCAGCTTGCCGTGCGCGCGTTCGGCCCGTGCGCCTGACCATTGATCATCAATCCACACGACCCGCAGATTCCTTCACGGCAGTCGTGATCAAACTCAACCGGCTCCTCGCCCGCGAGCGTCAACTGTTCGTTGAGCACGTCAAGCATCTCGAGGAATGACATGTGCGGATTGACGCCGGGTACCGTGTAGTTGGCGAAGCGCCCCTCCGTTCCGGGATCTGCCTGGCGCCAGACTTGCAGGTGTATCGTCATCGACTTGGACATGTTGGATCTCGCAGGCTACTTGTAGCTTCTCGTCGTCAGCTTGACGTTTTCAAATTCGAGCGACTCTTTGTGCAGCTTCGCGTCGGATGGCGTCGAAACGTGCTGCCACGCGGCGGCATACGCGTACTCGTCGTCGCGACGCATCGCCTCACCCTCGGGCGAAACGTACTCCTCGCGGAAGTGCCCGCCGCACGACTCGGCGCGTTCAAGGGCATCGCGGGCCATGAGCTCCGAAAGCTCAAGGAAATCTGCGACGCGGCCGGCAAATTCGAGGCTCTTGTTAAGTGAGCCGTTCTCGCCCGGCACGCGCACATCGTTCCAGAACGCTTCACGCAGGTTCTGGATTTCGCCAATGGCCGTTTTTAGTCCGCCCGAGTCCCTTGCCATTCCGACGTGGTCCCACATGATGCGACCCAGGCTTCGGTGGAAGTCTGTAACCGTTCGTGAGCCATTGATGCCGAGGAGTTTCTCGATCCGACCGCGGGCTTCTTTCTCAGCGGACTCAAACGCCTCGGATTCCGAAGCAACCGCCCCGGGAGTGACACCGGCGAGGTAATTGCCAAGCGTGTACGGAATGACGAAGTATCCGTCGGCCAGTCCCTGCATCAGCGCGCTGGCGCCGAGGCGGTTTGCACCGTGGTCAGAGAAGTTTGCCTCGCCGAGCACAAAGAGCCCGGGGATCGTGCTTTGCAGTTCGTAGTCAACCCACAATCCGCCCATCGTATAGTGGACGGCCGGGAAGATGCGCATCGGCACTTCGTACGGATTTTCATCCGTGATCCGCTGATACATCTCGAACAGGTTGCCGTAGCGCGCCTCGATCGTGTCGCGGCCGAGGCGATTGATGGCATCCGCAAAGTCGAGGTAGACGGCGAGCTGTGTTTCGCCCACGCCGCGGCCTGCGTCGGTTTCTTTTTTCGCGGCACGCGATGCAACGTCGCGCGGGACGAGGTTGCCAAAGCTCGGGTAGCGCCGTTCGAGGTAGTAGTCGCGTTCAGCTTCGGGAATGTCCTGTGGCTTCCGCGGGTCGCCTTTCTGTTTCGGCACCCAAACACGTCCGTCGTTCCGCAGG
Source organism: Rhodothermia bacterium (assembly GCA_030431165.1). GTDB lineage: Bacteria > Bacteroidota > Rhodothermia > Rhodothermales > JABDKH01 > JANQRN01. The sequence goes on from JAUIJQ010000085.1 coordinate 9,043, forward strand.
CTTTCGCTCATCAGCGTCAGCTTCGACTGATAATCTCCCGACACCGGAATACACGTCGGGTGGATCTGCGTAAAGCACGGGTTTGCGAAGTACGCACCGCGCTTATAGCAACGCCAGGCCGCAGTAACGTTTGAGTTCTTTGCGTTGGTCGACAGGTAGTAGACGTTGCCGTACCCACCGGTACACAGAAGCACCGCGTCGCCGGCGTGCCGTTCGATTGCACCTGTAACCAGGTTGCGCGTGATGATCCCGCGAGCGCGACCGTCCTCAACGACGAGATCGAGCATTTCCTGCCGGGCCAGCATTTCAATCTTGCCAGCTTCGATCTGCCGCGACATGGCCTGGTACGCGCCGAGCAGCAACTGCTGGCCGGTCTGGCCGCGGGCGTAGAACGTACGCGAGACCTGCGCGCCACCGAAAGAACGGTTGTCGAGCAGGCCACCGTACTCACGTGCAAACGGCACACCCTGCGCGACACACTG
>JAUIJQ010000086.1 GCA_030431165.1 Rhodothermia bacterium
GCGGACTGCTCGGGTGGCATGTGTGATCCGGATAGCGAGCGCAGCCATGGAAGCGTCGCGCGCGCTTCACCAACAAAGCGACGCGAGCGTGCTTCAACGGTGTCGGTGCTGCTTGTGTACCGTTCGGTTGCTTCGGTCCACGAAGCCAGCGCGTGCACCGTCGCGGCGTCGCCGACCGCCGTCCAGCCCGATGCGGCGAGGTCGTTCCGTCGCGACCATCGACGCGCGGTTGCGTTCTGCACGGAGGCACCAAGCCGCTGATAGATCGGCGGATTAACACCGCTGTGTGCGCCAACCGATCGGCCGTTGTACGTCTCTTGCAACATCAATCCGAAACGTGGGCGCTGCACGCCGATGCGCGTTCCAAACTGGCGCGCACGCTCGAGCTTTGATCCGGGAAACTCGCCTGTTGCCGCCGCGCCGTGGTACGTAATCAACATGTCGAGGATTGTCGGACCCGGCGGCGCGGATCGAACAGGCGGGGTGCCGGCGGGCCCGACACCGGTTGTCGTCGTGACTGTTGTCGTCGTGCCAGTAGTGGTCGTGTCTGTGGTAGTCGTGTCTGTAGTTGTCGTGCCTGTAGTTGTTGTACCCGGCGCGGCGGCCGATCTGCCGCGTGTCGAAGCGGACAATAGGCGTCGCTGCGCATGTACGATGCGGGCGTGCTGCAGGTCTTTGTTGCTTGACCAGTACGTCGCTTCTGTCTGCGGCTGCGCAGCATCGAAGGCACGGGGCTGGAACGACATCGCGTGCGCGTACCCATCGAGCGTTCCCGCCACGCGCGGCAGTTCGGATAACTGCACCGGGACCAGGTCGTACCGCGGCCGGCCGGAAAAAGCGTCATTGAAGTAAGAGCGTCCGGCGGCTAGGCCAACGTCGTTCGGCGAGGTGCCTCGGACAAATGTGGACGTGGGCCAACCGGGCGTCGAGAGGTCGTACACAAGCACGCCGGGTTGCCCTTCAAGAAGACGCGCGGGATCAAGCGTTGGCGTCAGCACCGCAGGATGCGCAGCAGCATGCCGTTCAGAAACGACGGGCACGCGCGAGCTGTCAACCTGCGCCATTGTTCGCGAGGGGACACCCATCCACGCGATAGCCAGAATGATAGCCAGACAAGTGGCCGGAAATACGGCCGGAAATGCGGCCGGAAATGCGGCCGGAAATGCGGCTGCGGGCCGGGTCAGCAACGAGCCGGGCACTGATCTGCGGATGCCCCTGCTGCGACCCGTTGTCATGAGCCTTTATCCGGAAATAATCCGAACAGGCGACTTTCGATTTGACCGATGACGGCTAGTCGGTCGTCGTCGTTGTTGACGAAGTCGATTTCGTCTGCTTCGATGATCAGCTTTGGTCCCTTGTCGTAGCGCTCGAGCCAGTCCTCGTAGTGGTCGTGCAGTTTTTCGAGATACTCGATCCGAATCGACGACTCGAATTCGCGGCCGCGGGACTGGATATGTCGCACAAGGGTTGGTACCGACGCACGCAGGTAAACCAGCAGATCGGGCGCCTGCAGGTACGAGGTCATGATGGCGTACAGGTCGACGTAGTTGGCGTAGTCACGCTCCGACATCAGACCCATCTCGTGCAGGTTGCGGGCAAAGATCTCGGCGTCCTCGTAGATCGTTCGGTCCTGCACAACCGAGTACGGCAGTGCTTCGATTTCCCGCTGGTGGTTGAACCGATTGGACAAAAAGAACACCTGCAGATTGAACGACCATCGCCGCATGTCCTCATAGAAATCGGACAGATACGGATTGTCGTCAACCTGCTCGTAGAACGCTTTCCATTTGAAGTAGTCGCTCAGCAATCGCGTGAGCGAACTCTTGCCCGCGCCGATGTTTCCGGCGATGGATACGTACTTCTTGCCTGCTCCAACAACACTCTTGTTTGCCATGCGGTCTCAGGAGATGGGCCGTGTGTTCGTGTCGCCCGGCAGGCGCACGTCGAAGTCCTTCGCGCCCACTGACGTTCCGACTGACAGAGCAGCGGCGAGCATCGGCGAATCAAGTGGGACCGTACGCGTTTTGTTGGCGACATCGGCGAGCGCAATGCTGCCGAGCTGGTTGTTGTGCAGTGTCACCATGCGGCCGGACTGTCCGCTTGCAACCATGGCAGCCGCGTACGATCCAAACGCCGTAGCGAGGTTGCGGTCAAACGCCGTCGGTGTGCCGCCGCGCTGTATGTGGCCAAGTATTGACGTACGGAGCTGACTGCGGATGCGGCCTCGGAGTTGGTCTTCCAACTGATGCCCGATGCCACCGTAGCGTTTGTTGCCTCCGATGTCTGTTCCCTCACGCATCGCGGTGTCGCCACCCGCCGGACGCGCGCCCTCAGCAACGGTGATAATGGTGAAGTGCTGTCCGCCGATTTCGCGCTTGCGGCAGACGCGTACTATCTCGTCGATCTCATACTCGATCTCTGGCAGAAGGATAACGTCAGCACCGCCGGCGACACCCGCGTACAGAGCAATCCATCCGGCGTGACGTCCCATGGTTTCGATGATCATCACGCGCGAGTGGGACTGCGCGGTTGTGTGCAGCCGGTCGATGGCTTCGGTTGCAATTGCAACCGCCGTGTCAAACCCGAACGTGCGGTCGGTCCCCATCAAGTCGTTGTCGATTGTCTTTGGGACACCAATGCAGCGGAGCCCGATCTCCTGAAGCTGATGCAGAATCGACATGGTGCCGTCACCGCCAATGGCCACAAGCGCGTCGAGCCCCAGTTCGTGGTAGTACTGCAGGACCGATCGCGATACGTCAGCGCCGCCGCGGCCATAGTAGCGAAAAGGATTCGCGGTATTGGAAGTGCCAAGTATGGTGCCTCCGAGCGTCAGGATGCCGCTTACGTCTTTGTATTCAAGGCGCCGGCTCTTCTGCTTGATGAGGCCCTCAAATCCGTCCTCAAAGCCCACGATCTGGGCGTTGTGCTGGAGGATGAGGCTCTTGGAGACGGCTCTGATCACCGCGTTCAGGCCGGGGCAATCGCCACCGCCGGTCAATAGTCCTACGCGTGGTACTGAGCTCATAATCGATCTCTATGCCCGTTCTGGGCCGGATTGTGGGTGCGACGCCGTTCGAAGCGCTATCGGTGCAGTATCAACAACTTATCCCCAAAGCATTGACGCGAATCGTTGTGCGGTCAATCTTCGGGCATCCGGACGTACGGTTCCCGGAAGCAATCTCCGGTGCATGGTTTTGCTTGGTATTGCAGGCATATTGCCGGCGATGTGCTGGCGTGGTGCCAGCGCGGTGCGGGCGTTGTGCCAGCGCGGTGCGGGCGTTGTGCCAGCAACGTGCCAGCGCTCTGCCGGTGTATTGCTGAATCGTACGGACGTGAAAATATACTGATCAGGTGCCAGCGCGATTTGAGGATTTGAGGATTTGAGGATTTGAGGATTTGATTCAATCGACAAACACCCGGTTTGTGTTGCGATGCGGCCTGGCCGCGTGCATCTGGCTCGCGCTTGTCGGGACAGCAGCCGCGCAGGTTCTGTCGCTGTCGTCGCTCGAAGGGTACGAAACGGGCCAGGAGGGAACGCTTCGTATCCAGTGGGGCGGGATGTCAACAGCGAGCGGACTGCAGGTGCGGTTGCCCGCAGGCTGGCAGGTGCTGGGTGCTGACGTGTACTCACCGTCGCGCGGCCTGGAGGAAGCTACGGTGCGCAAACGCGGCGCGTCGCACCACGTCTTCGTTATGTCGCCGAGGTTGACCTCCCGAAGTACGCTGCTTGTGCGATTTGTGGCCGGGCGTACGGTTGGGCGTAGCGTTGCACGCGTAGCTCCGCTTGCGCTTGTTGATGGCGCGGCTGTTGTTGATGAGCGTGATGCCGTTGACCAACCGGCGTCCACAATACGCGCTGCCGACGTCGGGCTGTCGCGAAACAGGGTCGGCGACTTTTCAGGAACGGCATACGTCGAACTGCCCCGAACACACGCACAGGAAACGCCTGCGTCCTCGTACACCATCGCGTTGTGGCTGCGCACGACCCGTAGCGACCAAGTTGTCCTGTCGGATTGGACGGGTGATGAGCGCGATGACTACACAGGTGAACTGGTCGTGGTTGCCGATGGTACGCTCGCGTTCTATCGCGGTCGGGAGGGGATTCATCAATCGATGCGCGCGGCGACTGCTGTATCTGACGGCAAATGGCATCATGTCGCTGTTTCTTTTGATGACGAGACGGGGTGGTCGCACCTGTTCGTAGACGGCGTCGCGGCAGACAGTCTGCTGGACCGCTCCTGGGCATCTGATGACTTCGCGTGGGATCGAGGTCGGGCAGCTATTGTCGGGATTGGTGACCGGGTGGCTTCGTCGCGCAGCGACCTGCGTGATAGTGGGGACCTCAGCGTTGTAGCGGGTGCCTCCGATGTGGCCTTCACCGGAATGCTCGACGACATTACGGTGTGGCCGACAGCCCTTGATCAGCGCGATGTACTTCGGGTTGCGTATGACATGTTTGATCGCGCGCAGCCCACACACAGGATCAACTTTGAGGATGATGTGGCACCCGACATGGTCCCGACAGCGCGGGTCTTTCGCGCGTTGCGCGACCCGATGGCCGATGTACGGGTGCACGTGCGAGGCAGTGTGGTCGAGTTGTCGTGGGAGGCACGCAGCGAGGCCGTTTCCGGTTACGACGTACAACAATCATCCGACGGAAATGCGTTTCGGCAGGTGGGTACGCTGGCCCCGAAAGACGGGCGCGACGGCACATTCACTTTTTCGGATGCATCGGCCGATGGGCGCGTCGTCTATTATCGGGTGACTCAGCGACTCGCCAGCGGATTGACGCGGCACTCGCCGGTTATCAAGGTCGGGCTGGCAGATGTAATGGAGGCGGCGACGGATACGCCCGGTGTACTTGCGCTGAATAACTTTCCGAATCCGTTTCGGGAGAACACGGCGATTCACTACGAGCTGCCCGCTGACGGGCCGGTGCGCGTGTCGGTCTGGGATCTGTCCGGTTCGCCCGTTGCCACGTTGGTGGACGAAACGCAGGCCGCCGGCGCGCACGACGTTTCGTTTTCTGCTGGTGAGCTGTCGGCCGGGACGTACTTCGTTCGGGTCCAGCAGGGGCGTTACCTGCGGTCACACAAGCTCCTCCTTGTGAAGTAGCACGGTTTCGCGGCCTTGCCACGCAGCCCGGGCCCCCTGTGCGACCTTCTTTCATTTTGGCTTCAAAAGGCGCAAATTGCGCGCTCAGGAAGCTTTCTGAAGTGCTGTTTTTACACGCATAACCCGTTATGGCCAGTACAGGTACCCCCAATCCCGCTGCGGCGGAGGAGTTCAAGCCGTTTGTCCCGGCTTCTGAGACGCTGCCGGAAATCACCGTCAAGGCGGTAATACTCGGGATTATCCTGTCGGCCGTCCTCGCCGGTGCAAACGCATACCTCGGTTTGAAGGTGGGCCTGACGGTGTCCGCCTCGATTCCCGCCGCAGTGATTTCGATGGCAATCCTGCGGTTCTTCCGCGAGTCGAACATCCTCGAGAACAACATCGTGCAGACGGCGGCGTCAGCGGGTGAGTCGCTTGCGGCCGGGGTGATCTTTACGCTGCCCGCGCTGATCATGCTGCAGTACTGGCAGGGATTTGAGTTCCTGCCGACGATGGCCATTGCACTCTGCGGCGGCATCCTGGGCGTTCTCTTTACGATTCCGCTTCGACGCGCGCTGATCATCGAGGCGAAATTGCAGTTTCCCGAAGGGGTTGCAACGGGTGAGGTGCTGAAGGCCGGAACGCGCGGCGGTGAGGGTGCCAAACTCATTGCTATCGCCGGCATCGCAGGCGCGGCCCTGAAACTGTTTCAGACCGGATTCAAACTCGTCGCCGGAAAAATCTCAGGCGCAACGTTTGCCGGTCGCTCGCTCTTTGGCGGCGGCAGTGAACTCGGCGTTGCCTTGCTGGCCGTCGGATACATAGTCGGACTCAATATCGCCTTCCTCGTCTTTGCCGGCGGATTGATCTCGTGGCTTTTCGGCATTCCGATCTACACCGCGCTGCACTCGCCCGCAGAACTCACGGCGCTCTTTGGTGACGCGCACGGCTACGAGCTTGCAGAAACGATCTGGAGCAGGCGCATTCGGTACATGGGTGTTGGCGCCATGGCGACTGGCGGCTTGTGGGCGCTTGTTTCGCTTGTTGGTCCGATCAGGGCCGGCGTCAAGTCTTCGCTGGAAGCCGTCCGGGCTTCGCGATCGGGGAACGCTGTCGAGACGATTCGCACCGAGCGCGACACGCCAATCAACATCGTGGGAATCGGAACCCTGGCGCTCGCGGTTCCGATCTTCGTTGTCTTTCTGTTTGTGGTGGACAAAGACGCGCTTGGCATTACATCGGGCTTGCACATCGGCACCATTCTGTTCGGTGTGCTCTTTGCGCTTGTGGCCGGGTTTCTCTTCAGCTCGGTCGCTGGTTACATGGCGGGGCTTGTTGGTTCGTCGAATAACCCCATATCGGGAGTCACCATTGCGACGGTTCTGTCGATCTCGGTGATTCTTCTCTTCCTGCTGGGCACGCAGCTCGACTTCATCGTTGAGACGTCAAAAGCAACGGCGGCGGCCGCGACAGCAATTCTGGTTGGTGCGGTGGTCTGCTGTGCGGCGGCGATTGCCGGAGACAATATGCAGGACCTGAAGGCCGGGCAGATTGTCGGGGCGACGCCGTACAAGCAGCAGATCATGCAGATCATCGGTGTTGCCGCGGCGGCCGTGGCGATTGCGCCGGTCCTGTCACTGCTTTTTAATGCTTACGGACTCGGCGACGTCATGCCGCGCGAAGGAATGGACACGTCGGAAGCGCTGAGCGCGCCGCAGGCCACGCTCATGTCTTCAGTGGCAGACGGTGTGTTCCAGCGCAATCTTCCGTGGACGATGATCGTCATTGGCGTTGCCATCGCAGTTGCCGTGATACTGATTGATAAGTACCTCGAGCGGCGGGGCGGCGAGTTCCGCACGCCGGTGCTTGCGGTTGCTGTTGGGATCTACCTGCCGATCGAACTCACGGTCCCGATGTTCATCGGCGGTGTTGTAGCGTTCCTCGCAAACCGCACCATGCGTGCACGAGGGGCAAGCGAAGACGATGTTGAGAGCGCGGGTCGTCGTGGTCTGCTCTTCTCGTCGGGACTCATCACGGGTGAGGCGCTTGTTGGGATCATACTTGCGATTCCGTTTGCGCTTAAAGAGAGCACGGATGCGCTCAGGCTTGCGCCGATGGAAGGCTTTGATACCATTGCCAACATACTCGGCGTCCTCGGGCTGATCATCTTTACGCTGGCACTGTACCGGGTAGCAACGCGGGCACGGTAAGCGTCGGGATCCAGAGCGAATGGAGATCACATACTTCGGTCATAGCGCGCTGCAGATCCGTGTCGCGGGTGCAACGATTCTCGTTGATCCGTTTATCAACGGGAATCGATTTGCTGAGACTGTTGTCTCTGTTGAGTCACTTCGTCCCGACGTTATCCTGCTCACGCACGCGCACGGTGACCATTGGGGTGACACAGCGGCCATTGCGGAGGCCTCTGATGCACTCGTCGTTGCGAACTATGAAATCACCCAGTACCTGTCGCGACAGCACGGCTACGAAAAAAGCTTTGGCATGAACACCGGAGGCCGTCGCGACTTTGGATGGGGGCGACTAACCGTGACGTACGCCAGGCATTCTTCCTCTTTTCCGGATGGCTCGTTCGGTGGTAATCCGAACGGATTTGTTCTGGATGCTGACGGATGCACTGCCTACGTGATGGGAGACACGGCGCTGTTCGCCGAGATGGAGTGGATCGGTCGCGATCATGACATCGATGTTGCGTTTATGCCGATCGGGGACTGCTTCACGATGGGTCCGGATGCGGCCGTGCGTGCCGCCGGCATGATCAAGCCAGGCCTTACAGTACCCGTGCACTACAACACGTTTCCGCCGATCGAGGTGGATGTGGATGCCTGGGCTGAGTCGATGGCGGGTGCGGGATTTGCGGCGCGGATCGTTGAGCCGGGTGAGACGTTTTCAGTCTAGCCGTCTCACCAATAACTCGCGTGACCAACGCATCCGGCAAACATACAATTGTGTTGCTCGCGACATGGCTTGGCGTCGTCGCGACACCGATGGCGACGCTGGCACAGCGCCCGTTTCAGCAGTACGAAACGTTTTATCGCGACGAAACGTCGACGCGCCAGTACTTCGATCGCTTTGCCATTTCAGGCGAGGTGTCTTACAACCCCGCGCGTGCTGAGTCGGGCGAGGGATTGTCGTCGATCAGACCAGATCGTGTCGCCTACAGCGCTCGATTTGACTACCGCCTGGCTGACCACTTCGACATCGGCGTCGTCGTGGATGCTTACGGCAACAGTGCCGGGCGATCTGTCGGCGTGAGCTGGGTCGCGTTCAAGTATTTTCGTGTTGTTGAGGCCGGGAGCTATGCGTTGCGCCTCGCGCTGGATCCGGCGTCTGATGGTCAGGGCGGATTTCCGCAGCTTGACGCCGCCTGGATTTACTCGTCGGTGATGTCGCCCGAGGTTACCGCAGATGTCGGTTTTGGGGCGCGACGTGTTCGTGTCGGGTACGAACGGCTTGTACCACTGGACGGACCGGAAACGCCCGTCAACGTGTCGCCGATTCTGCCCGATTACGGTATCATCTATGCACGCGCACTCGGCTGGGAAGCACACGCCTTCTTTAGCTACAAAGCGCTGTTCGACCCGGGAGGGAGTCACATCTTCTTTTCGCTGCTTGGTGAAGCCGGATCGTATGAGATGGTCGACGAACCGGGTGATCTTGCACTCATCGATGTTGTACAGGACGACGAGGGCGTTACCGAGTACCGCGGGGGCGTCATCTGGCTTCGGTCGGGGCTCGAATTCTCTCGTCCACTGTACGCCTTTACTCCATTTATTGAGCTCCCCATCAGGCAGTGGGCGCCGTCTGACGGCGAGTGGGCGCGGCAGCGGTTACGCATTGGCCTTCGCCTGATGCTACGGTAGGTTATGGTAATCGGGATTATATCAGACACACACGGTTGGTTTCATCCGGCCATCCCTGACGTGTTCGCGGACGTTGATCAGATTCTACACGCCGGGGACTTCGGGACGGCCGCCATTCTTGACAAGCTTGAGGCCATTGCGCCAACAACCGGGGTCTATGGCAACGTGGACGGGTCAGAGATCAGGCTCCGGTGTCCGGAGGTTGCCGTCATCGAAGCGGCGGGCCTGAAGATTGTGATGCTGCACATTGCCGGCGCGCCCGGTCGGTTCAACGCAACGACGCGTGCCGCAATTGCTGAGCATAATCCGGACGTGCTCGTTTGCGGCCATAGCCATATACTGCGTATCGAGCGCGTCCCAAGCTCAGGTAACCTGCTTTATCTGAACCCGGGCGCGGCCGGACGACAGGGATTCCACCAGAAGAAGACATGCGTTCGTCTGCACGTAGCCGACGGCACCCTTCAACAGGCGGAAGTGGTCCACCTTGACGAACCAACAGCAGATGGCTGAGCC
>JAUIJQ010000608.1 GCA_030431165.1 Rhodothermia bacterium
ATGCTGAAGCCGCGCGTCTCCATATCGCTGATTCGCGTGAGCGAGGCGAAGATGAGCGGAGGAGATCGCCGGTCGGTTGGTGGGTGCGATGTCACCATTGCAGTGGCGTCCATCGTGGTGGCGTCCGTAGCCGTGGCATCCATTGCGGTGGCGTCCGTAGCCGTGGCATCCATTGCGGTGGCGTCCGTAGCGGTGGCACCTGCTGAAGCTGTTGGTATCATCGTGTTGCCTCCACCTGCGCTGTCGAGATCGGCGGCGCCAGCAGTAGCAACGCGAGCAGTGCCGCGCGTTCGATCAGCTTGTCGACAAACACAAACTCGTGAGCGGCGTGGGCGCCATCGCCGACCGCCCCGAGTCCGTCGATCGTTGCCGTGTACCGGCTCGTTGTATTTGCGTCGGATGATCCGCCCGAGAGTCCCTGTTCAAGATCCAGGTCAAGCGCCTTACCCAAGGCGTACGTCTGCTGCCACAATGCCTGGTTTCGTCCGTTTGGTTCCATCGGCGGACGCCCAATTGCTCCCGTGATAGACACCCTGGTGTCGGGGGTGATCGGGGCGATGCTTTGGATCTGCCGCTCGAGCATGTCTACATCGGCTTCGCGTTCAACGCGCACGTCCACAACCGCTGAACTATCAGCCGCAACTACGTTTGGCCGGATGCCCCCGTCGATCATCCCTACGTTCACGCTGATACCGCGCTCGGGGTCGTTGAGTGCGTGCAGTGCCTGAATCACGTGGGACAGTTCCAGAATGGCTGACGCCCCCTTGCCGGGCTCGATTCCTGCGTGGGCCGAGACGCCGGTAACGCGCACATTGAATCGGCCGGTGCCACGACGGCTTGTCTTGAGTTTCCCCTCCGGGGTTAGCGCCGGCTCCAGTACCAGCGCGCGGTCGGCAACGCGCGCAAGTCGCGCGATGTGGCGCGTCGATGCCGGGCTGCCGATCTCTTCGTCGGAGTTGATAAAAACTATGGGGCACAGTTCTATAGACTTGCTCAGTGCATCAATGACATTAAGAGACATGATGAGTTGAACAAGCCCACCTTTCATGTCAAAGACGCCGGGTCCTGTGAGCTTCCCGCCGGTCTTCACAACGGGCATCGTCGCAATCGTCCCGTGTCTCCACACGGTGTCGCAGTGCCCAACTATAAGTTGCACAGGCTGGCCCCGTTCCCTCGCAGCGGGGCGTGCGTAGAGATGGGGCCCTGAGTTGCCGGTAGATGGTAGCAGCGTCGTGACAAAACCGCAGCGCTCAAGGTGTTGCGCAATGAGATGCAGGACGGGCGTCTGGCTACCCGGGTCGGTGCTCGGTGATTCGAGCAACGCCAACTCAGATAGCAGGGCCACCGCCTCGTCGCGCTTATCGACGAGCCAACCGAGAATCCGTATGGCGTCATCGACTAACATGGTTGTTCTTTACTTCGAGAACCCGGCGGGAAACGGAAACGCCAGGGACTCCTTGATTACGGCGTAGCGTCCCGGGTTGATGTATGCGAGCAACGGATGTTCAAACACTAGCCGTTGCTCATCCACTTCGCTCGAACGGTCATAACCTCGTCGAACGTGCGCCGCGACAATTTCCCCTACGATCAGGCTGTTCGGGCCGAAGTGGTCGAGTACTGAATGGAGCTCACATTCAAACAGCAGATAGGCATCCGCCAGAAAGACGCCGTCGACGACCGTTGCGGGGGTCGTCGGTAGGGCGTCGAGCACCGGCTTGTTTCCAGGAGTATCGCATCGCTGTTCAGCCGTCAGGCTCGTCAGCACCACCTGCGAC
>JAUIJQ010000087.1 GCA_030431165.1 Rhodothermia bacterium
TTGTGGCACGCGGGATTGTGGTTGTACCCAAACGCGCCAATGCATACATCCGAAGTTAGTCAGCGCGCACCGGCTATCGTAACGCAACCGTTATCTGTTGGCCGAGGCAATTGTGCCCGTTTGGTGCGCACGCAGACCCGCGTTAAGGAATCCGGCCATCTCCGACGCAGACAGCGTGCCGCTTACGCGCTCGATCAACTCGCCGTCGGGCGACACGATCGCGTACGTAGGCAGCGCAACGGTGCCGGTCAGTGTAATCTGGTATCGCTGCAGGTCGGGTCCGTGTTCGCGGCCGTCGGTGTAGAGCTTGAGCCGGACAAACGACGACTCAAGCACGTCGGCAATCTCAGGGCGCGGAAAAACCGACGACTCCATCTGCCTGCAGTTGGTACAGGAGTACCCCGTAAAGTCGACGAACACGGGTTGGCCAACGCGTACAGCCTCGGCGAGAGCCTGCTCCAGGTTATCGACGATCCAGCCTTCGTCAGCGGCACCGCCACCGCGCTCGGGTGCGAGGATCGCGATGTCGCCGGCACGACGTGGCGGGAAGTAAGGATCGAGCGCCGTTCGCTGTGCGCCAAGGATGCCCGGTACCAGATAAGCGCCGAACGCGAGAAAGAATACGCCGGATGCGCGTCTCTTCCAGCCCACCGGGATCCCGCGACGTTCATGGGGCATCCGGATCCAGCCAAGCAGGTACGCTCCCGTCGCTGCCATCAGGACAACCGTCACCGCGATCGCCAACGGTCGCGAGATCAGGTTCCAGCCCCAGACGAGATCCGCATTGGACAAGAACTTGATCGCTGCCGCGAGTTCGATGAAACCGAGTGACACCTTCACCGCATTCATCCAGGAGCCCGAGCGAGGAAGCGACTCGAGCATCCGCGGAAACATCGCAAGCAACACAAAAGGCGACGCAAATGCGGCACTGAATACGATCATTCCGATGATCGGACGAGCCCACGACCCGCCTGCCGCAGCGGCCAGCAATCCGCCGACAAACGGAGCCGTACACGAAAACGACACCAAGGTCAGCGTGAGCGCCATAAACAGGACGCCGCCGATGCTTCCGCCCTCGCGGCTGCGCCGGTCTGCCACGTTGACCCAGGAATTCGGCAACCGGATCTCATAAAAGCCTATCAACGACAGGGCGAATCCAATCAGGACAAGGGCAATGAAAACGTTGACCCACGGATTCGCCGCGATGGTCTGCGCTCCGGCAGCACCGACGACGACAGCCATGACCATCCCGAGCGCCGTAAAGGTCGCAACAATTGCAGCGCCAAAGAGCGAAGCCATGGCAGTTGACCGGGCACGGCTCTGCGTGTGCTTCGTGAAGTACGAAACCGTGAGCGGGAGCATCGGAAAAACACAAGGAGTCAGCAGCGCGCCAAATCCGGCCGCAAGCGCCAGCAGGACAAAGCCAGACCAGCCGCGCCCCGTCGGAAATTGATCGGCAGGCGGAGATGCTCCGGGGACCTCGAATACGAGCGCAGGCGCCGCGGTCCCTGCGTCAGACGTAGCGGCATCAGACGTAGCGGCATCAGACGTAGCGGCGGCACCCGTTCCGTCAAGCAGCGCATCGAGATCAAGCGGCGCGGCTTCGCACGCGGCCGCTGCCGCGCTAAGACACCCCGCAAACTCCGCCACCGGTACCTCAAACGCCTGGGGCGTCGGCGGAAGGCACAGGCCTCGGGAGTCGCTACATATCTGGAACGTGACGGTGCCGCGTACAGCACCTTCGCCACCCGCATCAGAGGCAACACGAAGCGGAACCGCGAACGCCGCAGACCCGAGGAAATATGAAACGTCGATGCTGAAGTTCTGGTCGAACCCACGCTTCGGCGCAGTCTGCATCGTCTCGCCGCCTATCGCTATTCCTTCGGGCAGGTCGTCGAGACTGATCTCAACGCCGCGACTTGGGCGCGGCGAGTCGAGTGCGTACATCTTCCAGTCACCGTCGATCTCCGCGAGCAGCTTCAGCAGGACGAGACCCGACTCATCCGAAATACTGGCGGTGTCAGCTTCAACCTCGAACGTCCACGAGACGATTTCTGTCGGATGTCCAATGTCGTTCGCACCAAGGGACTGGGCTCCCGCTGCCAGTGGCAAAACGAGGAGTCCTGCAATTGCTGCGGACAGGCAGCCGGCAAGACGTACCAAGCCGATTCCAGAGAATACTCTGGCTGTTCCAGCAGGAAAGCCGACGGTGTTTGACGTGGTGGGCATCTAGAAGCAAGCAGGCGGTCGAAACCCGATGGTAACGACCGCCTGTTGTCAATTGTTGCCGGAAGGCAGTATGTGACGTCGCCGTACAGTTACGTACCGCGACGTACCGCCCTCTAGGACGCCGGCTCAGCCTCTGCGTTGGACTCAACGCGAACCTTCACCTGCCCCGTAACCTCGGGATGCAGCTTGACACTTGCTGTATAGACACCCGTCAGTCGGATGTCGGTGTCGAGCGCAATTTTCCGACGGTCAATCGAGAAACCACGCTTGGCCAGCGCAACAGCAATCTGCTGATTGGTGATCGTGCCGAAGATTCGGTTTTCTTCGCCGACGCTTACCGGGATGAGGATTTCCTCTTTCTCGAGCTGGCGTGCAACCTCGAGCGCTCCGTCTTTCTCTTCAGCCAGTCGTCTGGCGGCCTGCTTCAGCAGTTCCTGCGCGTGCTTCAGTGCCGACGGAGTTGCGAGCTGCGCCAGCCCCTTGGGGATGAGGTAGTTCCGACCGAAGCCGTTCTTTACGGTGACGACCTCGCCACGGGCACCCAGCTTCTCGACGTCTTCGAGTAAGATGACTTTCATAATCGTTGTTGTGGCTAGGTGCTACTTGACGGTGTCAGCGACGAACGGAAGCAGCGCGAGGTGGCGTGCACGTTTGATCGCACGGGTGAGCTGCCGCTGATACTTGGCGGAAAGCCCGGTGATGCGACGAGGCAGGATCTTGCCTTGCTCGTTAACGAACCGTTTCAGAAGGTCGAGGTCCTTGTAGTCGATGTAATCGAGGTCGCCCATGTCGAACTTCGCGGCCGGTGCATGTGGCGCGCGCCGTGGACGGGGTTTGCGGGACTTGGATAGTCTTGCCATGATCCAGTACTAGGTGTTGCAGTAAGATGGGATACGTGATCAACGGTCAGTCGTCAGACTCGGCCGCCGCGGCTGCTTCTGCCTCGGCTTCGAGTCGAGCTGCCGCTTTCCGCTTCTCGCGGTGATTGATCATGCGCTTATCCATCTTCAGCGTCAGGTAGCGCAGCACGTTGTCATTGATGTCCAGGGCACGCTCAAGACGCGCAATCACGTCGCCGTCACTCTGGAACGTCAGGTTGACGTAGTATCCGTTTCGCTTCTTTTCGATCGGATACGCGAGTCGCTGCGACCCCCAAACGTTCTTGTCGACGACCGAGCCTCCGTGCTCTTCGATGAACTTGTCGACGCGGACAACGAGGTCCTCCAACTGGTCATCATTGAGGACCGCGTTGAGGATGTACGTGAGTTCGTACGTACTCTGTTTTGCAGCGGGCGCTGCGGTAGTATCAGCCATAATCCAGACGGGACTCCCGTGGGTTACGTTGGTGGTCCGTTACGCTCTCTCGGCGAATAGACCGAACGAAGCCCCGATGCCAGGCGCCTGAACATTTTTCGAGCGCGATCGGAGCAGGAGATAGCCTGAAAATATAAGGCAGCAGGGAGCGCCGATCAATTACCCGGCCGTACCGGCCCTGGCCATCCGATCAGCATTTTCGGCCGTTCTGAGGGCCTTGATGATATTTTCAAGCTCGCCGCCAATCACCCGCTCAAGCGGGTAGTTCTTCTGGTCCCCCTCCAGGCGGTGGTCGGTCACGCGACCCTGCGGCCAGTTGTACGTACGAATTTTGGCTGAACGGTCACCGCTACTGACCATAGATCGACGGGCCTCAGAACGCTCGGCATTGCGCTTTTCGAGCTCGATCTCATACAGCCGCGACCGCAGGACTCGCAGCGCCTTGTCCTTGTTCTTATGCTGACTCTTTTCGTCCTGGCATGTAACAACGAGCCCCGTTGGAATATGCGTGATGCGCACCGCCGAGTCGGTGGTGTTGACGCTCTGTCCTCCAGGTCCGCTTGAGCGGTACACGTCGATCTTGAGTTCGTTCGGGTCTATGGCCACGTCAACCTCCTCGGCCTCCGGCAAAACGGCAACGGTCGCGGCGGAGGTGTGGATTCGGCCGCTGGATTCGGTTGCAGGCACGCGCTGAACGCGATGAACCCCACTCTCGTACTTCATCGTGCCAAACGCATCGGCGCCGCTGAGCGAGAAGATGATCTCTTTGAATCCGCCCACCGTGCCTTCTGACTGTTCGATGACCTCGATCCGCCACCCATTCGACTCGGCGAAGCGACTGTACACCTTGAACAAGTCACCGGCAAACAACGACGCTTCGTCGCCACCGGTGCCCGCGCGAATCTCGACGATTGCGTTCTTCGAGTCTTCCGGGTTCTTGGGAATGAGCAACAGCGCGAGATCATCCTCGAGCGCCGGAAGTCGCTCCTCAAGGACAGCCAACTCCTCCCTGGCCATATCAGCAAGCTCCGGATCCTCTTCCCCGGCGACCATCTGACGCAAGTCACGCAGCTCCGATCGCGCCGCCTCGTATTCCCGGATCGCTTTGACGATCTGCGTCAGGGACGTGTGCTCGCGACCAAGCTTCTCCATCTGCACCGGATCTGTCGCGACCTCAGGCGTAGCCATCAGGGACTGCACCTGGTCATAACGCGCAAGTATCTGATCGAGTGTCTCTTTTGCAATCATTGCGGAGTGTGCCGTGCGGAAATTTGCTGTCCGGACCAAGTAGGAACGGACCAATGTACAGCGGACGTAGACCATCCGGACGGATGAAGACCGCACGGAAGCGCTAACGCTTCCGACACGACACGGTTCGGGCGTCAGGAGTCACCCGATACAATCAGCCGCGGCGACTACTCGACGGTAACGCTCTTCGCCAGATTCCGGGGTTGATCAACATCGCACCCCCGGAGCACCGCAATGTAATACGAGAGGAGTTGCAACGGTACTACGGTCAGCAGCGGCGTCAGGAATTCCTGTGTGCGGGGAATGCGCACCATGTACTCGCAATGCCGTTCGATCTCGCTGCCATTGTCGGTGATCGCAATTACAGACCCCTGGCGAGCAACAACTTCTTCAATGTTCGAAACAACCTTGCTGTACGTTGAATCGTGCATCGCAAGGAAGACTACGGGCATAAACCGGTCTATCAGTGCAATCGGCCCGTGCTTCATCTCTGCCGCCGGATATCCCTCTGCATGTATGTAGGATATTTCCTTCAGCTTCAGCGCTCCCTCAAGTGCAACGGGGAAATTGTATCCGCGTCCCAGATACAGGAAGTTCGATGCGTAGCGATAGACCTGGGCAAGCTGTGCGATCTGCTCATGGATGTCCAGGACGTCCCGAATCTTGTCAGGGATTTCAGCAAGCCCCTTGAGGTACCCGGCAAACGCCTCGTCAGACAACGTGCGTCCCTTCGCAAGCTTCAGCGCAAGCATCGTCAGGACCATCACCTGCGCCGTAAATGCTTTTGTTGACGCAACGCCTATCTCGGGACCCGCATGCAGGTACACACCGGCATCGGTCTCTCGCGCGATCGTCGAGCCAACCATGTTGCAGATTCCCAGCGCCAGTGCACCGCGTTCCTTTGCTTCGCGTATAGCAGCCAGCGTGTCAGCCGTTTCGCCGCTCTGCGAAATCGCAATGACGACGTCGTCCTTCTCGAGGATCGGTTCGCGGTATCGGAACTCACTCGCGTACTCAACCTCCACCGGTATGCGTGCCAGCCCCTCAATCAGGTACTCCCCGACCAACGCGGAATGCCACGATGTCCCGCAGCCAACAATGATGATGCGTTTGGCAGCTCGAATCTGATCCATGTACTGAAGGAGCCCGCCAAGGCGAATCGAATTGTCGTCCACGTTGACGCGCCCGCGCATGCAGTTCTCAAGTGCAACGGGCTGCTCCATGATCTCCTTGAGCATGAAGTGGTCGTAGCCCTGCTTCTCGATCTGCTCAAGATCCCACTCGAGTTCATGGACCTCCTTGTTGAGCGGGACATTGTCCAGGCTTCTGACATCCATACCCGAGCGACGGATGACCACCATTTCGCCATCGTGGAGATACACGACCTGTCTGGTGTGCTCGATCAGTGGCGCGGCATCCGACCCGAGGAAGTACTCGCCATCTCCAACGCCAACAATCAGCGGACTGCCTTTGCGTGCGGCGATCAGCAGGTCTTCGTCATCTTGCGATACGATCGCGATACCGTACGTTCCGACGACGGTGGCGAGCGCCTGCCTGACGGCCTCGGGGAGTTCCAGTCCCGTCGTCTTCATCACATCCTCGATGAGATGAACCAACACCTCGGTGTCTGTCTCGCTCTCGAACTTGTAGCCTTTCCGAATCAGCCCTTCTTTGAGCGTCGCGTAGTTCTCAATGATGCCGTTGTGGACGAGCGCAAAGTCGCCTGTTGTGCTGACGTGCGGGTGCGAATTCTCATCCGATGGCGGACCGTGCGTGGCCCAGCGCGTGTGGCCAATTCCGAGTGATCCTGCGATTTGTTCGCTGTCGAGGGCCCGCTGGAGTTCGTCGACCTTCCCCTGCCGCTTGCAGACCTTGAGTCGGCCATTTACGATGGCAACACCTGCCGAATCGTATCCACGATATTCCAGCCGCCGGAGACCTGAGACAAGGATATCTGCTGCCGGCTTATCGCCGATATATCCAACAATTCCACACATGTATCGCGCGTTTCACTTGAGTTGGTGGCGGCTGACCGCCTTTTTCGAGTCGTTCTGGTTTGAACGACTACAAGCTTCGGGCCACATGCGGCTGATCAGTCGTTCGACCGATAGCCTGTGCAATTATCCGGATCTGGTCCATGAGTTCGCCGAACTGCTCGAAGTACAGCGACTGCGGTCCGTCGCTCAGTGCGGCATCGGGGTTCGGATGAACTTCGACCATGAGCCCATCCGCGCCCACGGCAACGGCTGCCCGCGCCAGTGGAACAACCTTGTTGCGGATCCCGACGCCGTGACTTGGATCAACAAACACGGGCAGGTGACTCTTCGACTTCACAACCGGAACGGCCGACAAATCAAGCGTATTCCGGGTTGAAGTCTCGAAGGTCCGGATTCCCCGTTCGCACAGGATGACATACGGATTGCCGTGAGCCATAACGTACTCAGCACTCATCAGCCACTCATCAACCGTCGCCGACAGTCCGCGCTTGAGAAAGACAGGACGCTCGGCTTTGCCCAGTTCCTTCAGCAGCGGGAAGTTCTGCATGTTTCGGGCTCCCACCTGGATAATGTCGGTAGCCGCTACAACCTCATCCAGATGACCCACCTCCATGACCTCGGTGATCACGAGGAGGCCGTGGGCGTCGGCCGCGTCTCGCAGCATTCTCAATCCGTCAGAGCCGAGCCCTTGAAACGAGTACGGCGAAGACCGCGGCTTGAACGCACCACCACGAAGAACCGTCGCTCCGTGGGACGCAACGAACGCAGCGGTGGCAGCGATCTGCTCTTCGCTCTCAACCGAGCAAGGACCGGCCATGACCACCACGCGGTCACCGCCAATCGTGACATCGCCGACCTCGATCGTCGTCGGCCCGTCCGTCCAGCTGCGGCTCGCAAACTTGTACGGCTCGGTAACCCGAAAGACATCCGAGACGCCGTCCATGACGGCAATTCGTCGGGTGTCAAACTCCGGCTTCACGCCGACGGCACCAAGCACGCTCCGGTTCACCCCGGTCGAGCGGTGGACGTCGAAGCCGAATCCGTTGAGTTTCTCTATTACCGCTTCGATCTGGGCCTCACCAGCCCCGGAATCCATAACGACGACCATTTCCGCCCTTGACGATGTTGTCGATTAAACCTGATGCGCTCACTCACGCATGAACGCCCAACATCTGCGAATGGTTGCCCAGGCTAGTTCAGCCTCACGATATGGTAACTCTTCTTGCCCTTTCTGAGCACGAGTAGCCGGCCCTCTATGGCATCTTCAGGCCCGACGCGCTGCGATTCATCGGCAACGGGCACATTGTTAATGCGCAGGCCTCCACCGCGCAGCAGTCGCCTCGCCTCGCCGCGCGACGACACAAGCGCCGTGTGGTCGGCGACGAGGTCAAGCACCGGCATCCCGTCTGCGGCAAGCCCTTCGCGTGACACCTCAGAGCTGGGGACCTCATCAAAAATGTCCAGCAAGTCGTCAGCAGACAGATCAGACATGTCGCCCCCGAACAGGACCCCGGCCGCGCGGACAGCCTTGTTCGCCTCTTCAGCGCCATGGACCATCTCGGTCACTGAATAAGCCAATTGCCGCTGGGCTTCACGGCGGCCTGGATTCTCGTGAACCTCGGCCTCCAGGGCGCCGATCTCGTCCCGATTGAGCCACGTGAAGAACTTCAGGTAGTCAACCACATCGCGATCATCCGTGTTGAGCCAGAACTGGTAAAACCGGTACGGTGATGTCAGATTTCGGTCCAGCCATACAGCACCCGACTCTGTCTTTCCGAACTTCGTGCCCGCAGAGTTTGTGACAAGCGGCATGACCAGTCCGCTCGCACGCTCGCCGTGAACGCGTCGTACCAGCTCGGCGCCCGCAACGATGTTGCCCCACTGGTCGCTTCCGCCCAGTTGCAACGTGCAGTTGTACCGGTCAAACAGCACAAGGAAATCGTACGCCTGCAAAAGCATGTACGAGAACTCCGTAAAAGAAATACCCTCCTCTGAGGTGACTCGCCGCTTTACAGATTCCTTGGCGAGCATGTAGTTGACGGTAAAGTGCTTGCCCACGTCACGAAGGAAGTCGATGAAGCTCATCGAACCCAGCCAGTCGTGATTGTTCACAATCGTCGCCGGATTGTCCTTCGATTCGAAGTCCAGAAAGCGGGAAAGCTGCTCGCGGATACCCGCAATATTTTCTTCAACCTGCTCCGCCGTAAGCAGCAGTCGCTCCTGGGTTTTTCCACTCGGATCGCCAATGAGTCCGGTGCCACCACCGACAACCGCAATCGGCGTGTGCCCAAATCGTTGCAGCCTCGCGAGCGCCATCGTCGGCAGCAGCGAACCGACGTGCAGACTGGCGGCGGTCGGATCAAATCCGACATACGCAGTGACCTTCTCCTTCGCGAGGCGGTCTTCTACCTCAGGCATGGCGTCGTAGATAAGCCCCCGCCACTTCAGCTCGTCAAATAGCGTCATTGATAACGTTCGAGTGTAAACTTCTCGCCGAGATATCGCTTTCTTACTTCCGGATCTGCCGCAAGCACCTCAGCCGTTCCATGCTTGAATATCTTCCCATCAACGAGCAGGTACGCGCGGTCGGTGATGGCAAGCGTTTCGTGTACGTTGTGATCGGTAATGAGCACGCCGATCCCGCGGTCTTTTAGCGCCCCGACAATTGACTGGATGTC